>VGXI01000047.1 GCA_016873475.1 bacterium
GTACTCGGCCTGGTTGTTGGTGAGCACGCCGAGGGATCTGGCCTCGCGGTGCAGTTCGCCCTGCTCCGCATAGAGGACGAAGCCCGCGGCGGCCGGACCGGGGTTGCCGCGGCTGGCGCCGTCCGTGAAGACGAGCAGCCAGCCGCGCGCCGCGCGGGGACTGCCCAACGCCGGCAGTGCCGTGGTCGCCGGGAGCGCGGGCGCCGGTGGCGCCGCGCCGGCCAGCGCCGCTTCCAGGCGCGCGGCCAGGCCGGCGCGCGCCGCCGCGTCGAGACCCAGGCTGCGGCGCTCGCCGCGCAGGTAGCTCAGCAGGGCGTCGAGTTGCGGGTCCGGGCCGGCCGGCATCAGGCCTCTCCTTCCACGCGCAGGACGAGCCGGCCGCAGCCCTGGCAGATCAGCACGCGGCCCTCCTTGCGCAGCTCGACCAGCTCCTGTGGCGGCAGCGCGGCGCCGCAGCCGCCACAGCCGGCCCCGCGCAGGCCGACCAGGCTGCGATGGCCGTGGCTGCCGGACACGCGCCGGTAGAGCCGGGCATCGGCGGCGGGCAGGGCGGCCAGGAGCGCCTCGCGCTCGGCCAGCGACCGATCCCGCTCCGCCCCGCACTCCGCCGCTTCCGCGGCCAGGGCCGCGCGCTCCGCCGCGGCGGCCCGCCCCTGCTCGCCCTCGCGCTCCGCGCGCAGGGCCAACTCCCGCTCGTGGATCTCCTGCGCTTCCAGCTTGACGAGGATGCTGCTCTCCACACCGGCGATGCGCTCGGCGCTGCGCGCGAGCTGGTGCTCGCTCGCGGCGAGGGCCTGCATGTCGGTCACGGCGCGCTGCTGGGCCTGCAGGCGGCTGCGCTCGGCGGCCAGCTGAGCGCTCTCGCGCTCGAGCCGCCGCAGCGCCTCCGCCAGCTCGGCGGCGGCCTGCGCCCGCTCGCGCTGGCGCGCCGCGCGCGCCGCATCATCGGCCGCCAGAGCGCGCTGCGCCGCCGGGATCTCGGCCAGGCGCCGGGCGATGAAGTCCAGGCGGCGGTCGAGGTGGTAGAGCGCCAGGAGCTGCTCGCTGCTTTGCATGCGCACCGCGGGGATAGGGGCGGTCGGCCGGTGGGCCCAGCAGGACTTGAACCTGCGACTGGGCGATTATGAGTCGCCTGCTCTCACCACTGAGCTATGGGCCCGCGGGGCCCAAGTTGGCCGCTGCCGCTCGGGCCCGCCGCGTCCAGGCTAGGGGGAACGGCGCTCGGCGTCAAGCGCCGCGGCCGGGTGAAAAAAGGGCGGCTCCCGGGGAGCCGCCCTTCCCGTCATCGCTCTCATCGTCACGAGGACTGCAGGTCCTCGTTCCTCTCAGCTGCCGAGAGGGACTGCGCTGACCACTACTCCATCGGCTCGTCGCCGAGGTCCTTGACGCGGCACTTCTTGCAGAGCGAGCGCTGGCCGCTGGCGTTCAGGTCGAGGCGCAGGCGGGGGTTGCCGCAGCGCAGGGCGGTGCCCGCCTGCTGGCTCAACTGGTCCCAGGCGATGCTGGCCGCGCCGATCGGCGGTTGCGAGCCCGCGCAACAGGTCCTCGCTAGTAGTTCTCGACGTAGCCCTTGAGCTTCCGCGCGCGGCTCGGGTGCTGGAGCTTGCGGATCGCCTTCGCTTCGATCTGGCGGACGCGCTCGCGGGTGACCTGGAAGATCGTCCCCACCTCCTCCAGCGTGCGCGGCGTGCCGTCGCCCAGGCCGAAGCGCAGGCGGATCACCTTCTCCTCGCGCCGGGTCAAGGTGGACAGCACCTTGGTCAGCTGGTCCTGCAGCATCGAGTGCGCGGCCGAGGAGGCGGGGCTGTCGGCGTGCAGATCCTCGATGAAGTCGCCGAGATTGCTGTCCTCGTCCTCGCCGATGGGCCGGTCCAGGCTGATCGGCTCCATGCTGGCCTTCATGACGCCCTTGACCTTCTCCACCGGGAAGGCGAGGTACTTGGCCACCTCTTCGGGGGTCGGCTCGCGGCCGTACTCCTGGATCAGCTTGCGGCTCGCCCGGCTCACCTTGTTGATCGCCTCGATCATGTGCACCGGCACGCGGATCGTGCGCGCCTGGTCGGCGATGGCGCGCGTGATCGCCTGGCGGATCCACCAGGTGCCGTAGGTGGAGAACTTGTAGCCCTTGCGGTAGTCGAACTTGTCGACGGCGCGCATCAGGCCGCCGTTGCCCTCCTGGATGAGGTCCAAGAACTCGAGGCCGCGGTTCGTGTAGCGCTTGGCGATCGAGATGACCAGGCGCACGTTGGCCTCGATCATCTCCTTCTTCGCCTGCTCGCCGCGGCGCTCGCCCTGCTCGACGCGCGCGAGCAGCGCTTCCAGCTGCTCGCGCGTGACCCCGCGCTCCTTCTCGAGCGTCTTCAGGTTGCGGATGAGCGTGTTCTGCTTGCGGCGCAGGTCCTCGAGCGCCGTCAGGGTCCAGCGGCCCTTGCCGCGGAGCTGGATGTTCTTCCAGCCGCGCTCCTTCATGCGCGCGATGGTCTCGCGCAGCTCCTCGAAGTTCATGCCGAGGAACTTCTCGTAGTGGTGCACCTGCTTGGCCGCGACCTGGAACTCGTCGTGCACGCCGCGCAGGGCGCCGACGAGCTCGTCGACGCGCTTGGGCTGCAGGTTCAGCCCGTGCAGCAGCTCCAGCCAGGCCTCGCGCCGGCTCTGGAGCGCCTTCTGGGCGGCCACCTTCTTGCGCTCGGTGTCGGCGCGGGAGAGCTTCTCCTCGCAGGCGGCGATCTCCTCGCTCAGCTTGCGCAAGCGCCGCAGGGTGCGCACGGCGGTGGACTTGTCGCGCTTCTGGGGCGTGTGGTGCTCCTGGTAGCCGCCGGTGTCGACCTGGATCAGCTCCTCGACGCTCAGCGTGCCGCTCGTCAGCTCCTCGATCCAGCGGTCGACGTGGGCATCGGAGAAGGGGGAGCAGAAGAGGGCCTCGAGCACCTGGTGCTTGCCGGCCTCGATGCGCTTGGCGATGGCGATCTCGCCCTCGCGGTCCAGGAGCGGCACCTTGCCCATCTCGCGCAGGTACATGCGGACGGGGTCGTCGTAGCGCATGCTCTGGGCGGCGGCCTGGCTCATCTTTTCGTTGAGCTTCTTGGCCCGCGCCTCCTGGGCGCGCAGCTTGGTCTTGGCCTCCTCTTCGCTGTCGAAGACCTCGATGCCCAGCTCGGCGAGGCGCGAGTAGACGACGTCCACCGCATCGATGTCGAAGTCCTCGGAGAACTGCTCGTAGATGTCGTCGTGCAGGAGGTAGTTCTTCTTGCCGACGAGCTTCTTGAGGGCGACGACGATGCGGCTGGTCTTGGACTTGCTCACGTTCAGGACCCCTTCTGTGCTTCGAGGATGCGATCGATCTCGGCCCGCAGGCCGCGGATGGCCTCGCCCACATGCCGCCACTCCGCGAGAAGATCGGCCGAGACCTCCTCGCCCGCAAGTTCCATCGCCTGGACCCGACCCTGGAAATCGCGGTTCAGGTCGAGCATCCGCTTCAATTTAACGCGCAGGGCGCTCTGGCGCACCCAATCGCCCGCGCTGCCGGCCGGCAGGCGCAGGAAGGTCAGCTCGCTGACCGCCCGCGCCGCCGCCGGATCGGGAAAGAGTTCACCCAGTTCCCGGCTGTCCGGGACCCGGCCGAGGGCGGCGAGCACGGAGAAGAGGCGCGCCCGCAGCGGGTCGCCGAAGTCCTCCGGCCGCAGCAGCCGGAAGACCGTCTCCCGCTCGGTCCCCGGCCCCAGCAGGACCGCCAGCATCAGCTTCTCCCGCTGCTCCTGCTCCGAGGCCGGCAGCTCGCCGCCCGCTTCTGCGGCCGCTGCCGGGCCGGCCGGCCGCCGGGGCGCGGCGCGCCCCTCGCCGCGGCGCGTGGCCTGGAGCGTGCGCAGGAGCACGCTCCGCTCGACGGCGAAGGTCTGGGCCAGCTCCTCGAGCAGGCTCTCCAGGTGCAGATCCCCCTCCGGGAATGCGGTCAGGTCCTCGAGGATGCGGCGCACGGCGCGCTCGCGCTCGGCCGGCCGGTCCCCGCGCGCCTTGACCAGGCCGCGCAGGAAGGCGAAGTAGTCGGGCGCGCCGCGCAGCCGCTCGCGGAAGGCCTCGCCGCCCTCGGCCCGGACCAGGCTGTCCGGATCCTCCCCGCGCGGCAGGGCGAGCACGCTGGGGCGAAGCCCCACGGTGAGCAGGACGCCCGCCGCGCGCACGGCCGCCTTGCCGCCCGCCGCGTCGCCGTCGGTGACGACGCAGACGCGCTCCGTGTAGCGCCCGAGCAGCTTCGCCTGGTCGCTGCTGAAGGCCGTGCCGCAGGCGGCCACCGCGAGCGGGATGCCGGCCAGGTGCAGGCTGATGACGTCGAAGTAGCCCTCGACGAGCAGCCCCAGCTTCGCGCGCCGGATCTCGCGCCAGGCCCGGTCGAGCCCGTAGAGGATCGCCTTCTTCGTGTAGACCGGGCTGTCGGCCGAGTTGACGTACTTGGGCAGGCTGTCGTCCATGACCCGAGCGCCGAAGCCGAGCACGCGGCCGGCCACCGAGCGCACGGGGAACATCACACGGTTGCGAAAGGCGTCGTAGTAGCCCGGCCCCGAGGCCTTGTGGCGGATCAGGCCCAGCTCCTCGCAGCGCTCGGGCGGGAAGCCGAGCCGCGCGAGCTGCTGGTGCAGGTCGCGCCAGGACTGGCCCGCGTAGCCCAGCCCCCAGTCGGCCCAGGCGCCTTCGCCCACCCCCCGCCGCCGCAGGTAGTCGCGGGCGCGTTCGGCGGCGGGCGCCTCGCGGAGCTGGCGGGCGTAGAAGTCGGCGCTGGCCGCGTTGATGCGCTGGTAGAGCTCGCTCCGGCTGCGCTCGCCACCGCCGCCGCCGGCGGTCTCGATGGGAATCCCCGCCCGCCGCGCCAGGTGCTCGAGCGCCTCGCGGAAGGCGAGCCCCTCCTGCTCCATGACGAAGCTGAAGACGTCGCCCCCCTTCGCGCAGCCGAAGCAGTAGAAGTTCTGCCGTTCCTGGTTGACGTTGAAGCTGGGGCTGTTCTCGTGATGGAAGGGACAGAGCCCCTGCCAGTTGCTGCCCACACGGCGCAGCTTCACGTACTGGCCGATCAGCTCGACGATGTCCGTCGCCGAGCGGACGCGCTCCTTGAAGTCGCCCCGCTCCTGCCCGCCCCTAGTCGTCATGCCGAGGGCCTCCCGGCGCCGCCTCGCCGTCGCCGGCCAGGCGCACGACCGTCACGCCGCTGCCGCCGCGGTTCTGGTCGGCGAGCGTGAAGCGGGCGACGCGCGGATCGCGGCTCAGCCGCCGGCGCACCTCCTCGCGGAGGACGCCCTCCCCCTTGCCGTGCAGGATCTCCACCAGGTGGAAGCCCGCCAGCAGCGCGCCGTCGAGGAAGCTGTCGAGCGCCTCGCTCGCCTCCTCGGCACGCATCCCCCGCAGGTCGAGGCGATAGGACTCCGGGCCAGCCGCCTCGTAGCTGACGCCGGCGAAGCGCTCCCGCGCCGACACCGGCTCCGGCGCCCCGGCGCCGGCCGGCAGTGGGCTCAACTCCGCGATGGGCAGCACGATGGACAGGCCCCGTAGCGAGACGCGCAGGCGCCCGTTGCCCGCCGCCTCGAGGATCTCCGCCGTCTGACCGCTGGCCCGCACGCGCACGCGATCGCCCGCCCGCCAGTGGACGAGCGGCGGCAGCGGCTCCGCTGCCGCCGCCGGCGGCGCCGGCAGCGCGTCCGCCAGGCGCGCGAGCAGCGCGCGGCCCTCGCGGATGCTCTCGCGGTCCGCCTCCCGCTCGCGCAAGGCCTTCACGGCCTGCTCGAAATCGCGGCGCGCCTGGGCGAGGAACCGCTCGGCTTCGGCGCGCGCAGCGGCGAGGATCGCGCGCTCCTCGCCGCGCACGTGCGCCAGGCGCTCGCCGTACTCGGCGGCGAGGCGCTGCTCCTCGGCGCGCAGGCGCTCGGCCTCGCTGCGGGCCGTGGCCGCGGCCTGCGTCTCGCGCTCGAGGCGCTCGAGCAGGGCTTCCAGGGACATCGCCTCGGCGCCCAGCAGGCGCTCCGCCTCGGCGAGCACGCCGGGGTCCATGCCGAGCCGGCGCGCCGTCGCGAGCGCGCGGCTCGCGCCCGGCACGCCCAGGCTCAGCGTGAACAGCGGCCGGCGCTGGACGGCGTCGAAGTCCATCGCGCCGTTGACGGCGCCGGCAGTCGCCTGGGCGAAGCCCTTGAGCACGCCGAAGTGCGTGGTGACCACCGCGCGGGCGCCGCGGGCGATCCAGTGGCCCATGAGGGCCTGGGCGAGGGCGGCGCCCTCCTCGGGGTCGGTGCCGTCGCCGATCTCGTCGACGAGGATCAGGGCACCAGGATCGGCGCCGGCCGCCATCTCGCCCAGGCGCGCCAGGTGCGCGCTGAAGGTGGAGTGCGAATCGCGCAGGGATTGCTCGTCGCCGATGTCGGCGAAGAGACCGGTGAAGAGCGGCAGGCGGCTGCCCTCGGCGACGGGCAGCGGGAGCCCGCACTGGTTCATCAGGACGAGCAGGCCGAGGGTCTTCAGCAGCACCGTCTTGCCGCCGGTGTTCGGGCCGGTGACGAGCAGCAGGCGCTGCGCGGCGCCGAGGTCCAATGCCAGCGGCACGGGCGGGGCGCCCGCGGGCAGGTAGCGCGCGAGGAGCGGGTGCGCGGCGCCGCGCAGGACCAGGCGATCCTCCGTTGGCGGCGACCATTCCGCCCACTGCCAACCGCGCTCGCGGGCGAGCTGCGCGGCGGCCAGCGGCAGCTCGAGGCGGTGGTAGGCGTCCAGGCAGGCGCGGATGGGCTCCACCCAGGCGCCGACCCGCGCGGTGAGGGCCTTGAGCACCCGGGCGCACTCGCGCGCCTCGGCGGCGAGCAGGGCGCTGATCGCGTTGTTCAGTTCGACGGTCTCGAGCGGCTCGACGAAGAGCGTCTTGCCGCTCGCCGAGCTGTCGTGGACGATGCCCGGCAGCTGGCTCTTCTGCTCGCGGCGCACGGGCAGGACCAGGCGGCCCCCGCGCAGGCGGGGACGCAGGTCGCGCTCGCCCTCGGCGAGGCGCTCCTTGATGAGGGCATCGAGCCGGCTGCGCACCCGCGTTTCGCTGCCCTGGATCGCCGCGCGCAGGCGCGCCAGCTCCGGGCTGGCGCCGTCGCGCACGCGGCCGGCTTCGTCGATCGCGCGCTCGATCTCGCCGGCGAGGCCGCGCAGGTCGGGCGGATTGCCCCAGTCGGCGAGGAGTTGCGGCGCGCGCGCCCGCTCGACGGCGAGAAAGTCCCCGAGGCGCACCAGGGCCTGCAGGCAGCGCGCGAGGTCCCGGAGCAGCTCGCCGGGCAGCTGCGCGCCCGGGGTGCGCGCGCGGGCGATCGCCTCGCCGAGATCGGCGAGGCCCGCCAGCTCGGGCTCGCGGCCCTCCTCGAGCAGGCGCAGCCAGGCCGCCACGCGCTGGCGCCGGGCCTCGATCGCCTCGCGGTCGGCCAGGGGCGTGAGGGCCCGCAGCGCCTCGGCGCTGCGGGCGAAACGAGTGCGCGCGGCGAGCTCCTCGAGCAGCTCGGGGAACTCGAGGCGCCGGGCGACCTCGCCGCCGGCCAGGGCGGGCGTGCTGCCGAGCCAGGGCATCAGACCGCGCCCGGCGGAAGGAGAGCGGGCCCACCCAGGCGCTCGAGGCCGCCGAAGAGCGTGGGCGTCAGCGCGGCGATGCCGCGCAGGAAGCGGCCCTCCCAGCCCGTGGCGCCGGCGATGAGCGGGGAGGCGAGGCCGACCTGCTCGAGCAGGCCGAGCAGCACGCCGGCGACGATGAGCCCGATGCCCACGCCGAAGAGGGCGCCGCCGGCTCGGTCCAGCCAGACGAGGGGCGTCCAGCGCAGGCTGAGGGCGAGCAGCCAGCCGACGAGCGAGAAGGCGGACGCGATCGCCACGAAACAGAGGAGGACGAGCAGCAGCCGCCCACCGAGGAAATCGAAGGCGGAGGACAGGTGCGGCCCCAGGCTGGCCGCCAGGGGCCGCGCGAGGACCACACCCGCGACCAGGCCGGCGAGCTTGAAGGCGCTGCGCAGCAGTCCGCCGCGCAGGCCATGGAAGAGGCCGAGCAGGATGGCGGCGGCCAGTGCCGCCACCAGGAGGTGGATGTGCAGGGCGTTGGCCATCGGCGGGCCGGCCTAGCTCGCCAGCCGCGTCTTGACCAGCGCGCTCACGGCGGCGCCGTCGGCGCGCCCTGCAGCCCGCTGGAGGACCTCCTTCATGACCCGCCCCATGTCCTTCATGCCGCTCGCGCCCAACTCGGTGATCACCGCCCCCACCAGCTCGCCGAGGGCCTCCGGGGCGAGCGCACTGGGCAGGTAGCCCTGGGTGATCTCGGCCTCGGCCAGCTCCTTGTCGACGAGATCCTGGCGGCCGCCCTTGGCGTACTCGGCGGCGGCGTCGCGGCGCTTGCGCGCATAGCGGGAGAGCACCTCGAGTTCCTCGCGAGCGTCCGGCGCGCGGCCCAGCTCGATGCGCTCGTTGGTCAGCTCTCCCCGCAGCATGCGGATGACGCTCACGCGCTGCTTGTCCCCGCTCTTGAGGGCGGTCTTCAGATCCGCGTCCAATCGCTCTTGCAGGCTCATCGTCCTCCTGCCGCCAGGGGGCGTCAGCCAGGGTGAGAAGAGGCGAAAAGTAAAAAACTTAGCCAGTATAGATGCGCATTCGGCAACTGTCAACGCGGCCAGCCCGCCTGGGCGGGGACCGGCAGCAGCAGGCGACAGGCGAGCGCGAGCGCGGCCGTCTCGGCGCGCAGTCGCCAGGGGCCGAGGTCCAGTGCCGCCTCGGCGACGGCGCCGAGAGCCTCGCGCTCCTCGGCCGCGAAGCCGCCCTCGGGCCCGATCCAGGCGAGCAGGGGCCGCGCATCGGCCGCCGGGAGCGGCCCGTCGCCCTGCCCAGCGCGCCGCTCGTCGGCCCAGCACTGGCGCCAGCCGCGCTCGCGCGCATCGGCAAGCAGGTCGGCGAAGGGTTGCGGCCCGCCGAGGCTGGGCAGCAGGAGGCGGCGGCTCTGCATGAAGGCCGCCCGCAGGATCTCGGCGTAGCGCTCCGGGCGGGTTTCGCGCTGCACGACGCCGTGGCGGCCGAGGTAGAGCGCGAAGCCGGCAACGCCCAGCTCGGTGCCCTTCTCGAGCACCCAGTCGAGGCGGCGGCCCTTGAGCAGGGGCAGCGCGAGGTGCAGCTCGGGCTGCGCGGGCGGGAGCGGCGTTTCGCGAGGCCCGTGGACGAGCTCGGCAGCCGCCCTCGTCACGCGCTCCAGGCGCGCCGCGGCCAGGCCGCCGCGGCCGTCGCGCAGCTCGACGGCGTCGCCCGCGCGCAGGCGCAGCACGTAACAGAGGTAGTGCTGGGCCGCGCCCTCGAGGCGAAGCGCGCCCGCGCCGGGCGCGAGGGCGGGCCAGAGCAGGACCGGCGCCTCCTTCATCGCTCCTCCTCTCGGTCGGGCGCTGCGGACGCGGCTAGGCGGGGCGCCGCGGGCCGGGCAGCTTCCCGGCCTGCAGCCGCTCGAGCTCCTCGATCAGCTTCTGCTCCTCGCGGCCCAGACGGCCCGGCGTCCAGCAGACGAGCCGCACGATGAGGTCGCCGCGCCGCCGCGCGTTGAGCTGGGGCAGTCCCTTGTCGCGCAGGCGAAAGAGCTGATGGCTCTGCGTGCCCGGCGGCACGCTGAGCTTGGCCGCGCCCTCGAGCGTGGGCACCTCGACCTTGCCGCCCTGCGCGAGCGTCGCGTAGCTCACGGGCAGTTCGAGGAAGAGGTCCTGGCGCGCGCGCTGGAAGAGGGCGTGCTCCTCCACCTCGATCAGCACGATGACGTCCCCCGCCGGCCCGCCGCGCAGGCCGGCCTCGCCCTTGCCGCGCAGGGGAATGTAGTCGCCCGTCGAAACGCCGGGCGGGATCGCCACCGTGAGCGTCTCGCCGCCGGCCACGCGCCCCTCGCCCTGGCACTCGCCGCAGGGGTCGCCGATCAGCGCGCCTTCGCCGCGGCAGCGCGGACAGGGGCTGACGCTGACGAACTGACCGAGGATGGAGCGCTGCACGCGCCGGATCTCGCCGCTGCCCTGGCACTCGCCGCAGCGCTGGGCGCGCGAGCCGGGGCGCTGGCCACTGCCGCCGCAGGTTGCGCAGCTCTGCTTCTTCTTGATGCGGATCTGCTTGTCGGCCCCCTGGGCGACCTCCTCGAGCGAGAGCCGCACGCGCACGCGCAGGTCGCGGCCGCCGCGATCGGGTCCGCTCGCCTGGCGGGGACCACCGCCGAAGAAGGACTCGAAGCCGAAGTCGCGCATGAAGGAGCGCAGGGCCTCTTCGAGGTCGATGCCCTGGCCACCGCCGAAGGGGCCCGCGCCGCCGAAACCCTGCCCCGAAACGCCGGCGTGCCCGAATTGATCGTAGGCCTGGCGCTTCTGGGGGTCCTTGAGGACCTCGTAGGCCTCGGTCGCCTCCTTGAACTTCTCCTCGGCGCTCTTGTCGTTCGGGTTGCGGTCGGGGTGGTACTGCATGGCCAGCTTGCGGTAGGCCTTGCGGATGGCCGCCTCGTCCGCGCTGCGCTCCAGACCGAGCACCTCGTAGTAGTCGCGCTGGGCCATCGCTCTCCTAGCCGGCCACGGCGACCTTGGCCGGGCGGATCACGCGCTCGCCGAGCCGATAGCCGCGCTGCAGCTCCTGGATCACCGTGCCCTTCTCGGCCTCGGTGGCGGGCAACTGGACCAGGGCCTCGTGGAGGCGCGGATCGAAGCGCTCGCCGAGGGCGGCGATGGGCTCCAGGCCGAAGGCGGCGAGCAGCGCCTCGAGGCGCTGGGCGATGAGGCGCAGGCCCTCTGCGTGGGCCGCCGCTTCGGCTTCGAGGAGCCCGAGGGCGCGCTCGAGGTCGTCGGCGAGAGGCAGCAGGGCGCCGACCAGCTCGCCCTGCAGGCGCAGGCGTTCGCGCTCCTGGTCCCGCTCCATGCGCTTCACCTGATTCTCGCGCTCGGCCAGCAGGCGAAGCAGGCGGTCCTGCTCGCCGCTCAGGGCGGCGAGGCGCTCCGTGAGAGCGAGGACCTCGACCGCCGGGGCCGCGACCGCCGCCTCGGGCGCCGGCTCGGCCGGGGTCTCGGGCGCGCCCGCGGCGTCGCGCCGCTCGGCGGCCTTCGCCGCCTCGGCGCTGCCGGCGGCTGCCTCGGGCGGGGTCTCGCGCTGGCGCTTGCCGCTCATGGTCAGGTCAGCTCCAGGCTTCGCGGCCGCGGTCGTGCAGCAGGGCCACCAGGGCCTCCATGCTGCCCAGGACCAGGGGATACTCCATGCGCACGGGCCCGAGCAGGCCCATGATCGCGCTCTCGTCGGAGCGCTGGATGCAGGCGCCGACCAGGCTGAACTGGCCCAGCTCGCTCAGCGTGTTCTCGCTGCCGATGCGCACCTGCACCTGGCCCGGCGGGTCGGTGAGCGCGCGCAGGGACTCGCCTACCGACGTCGCGTCGTCGAGCAGGTGGACGAGCACGCGCAGCCGGCGCGGGTCCTCGAACTCCGGCAGGCCGAGCAGCTCCTCGACCCCGGTGAGCCGGGGCCGGCCCTGGGCGTCGGCGCGGCGGGCTTCGGGCGGCGAGACGATCAGCAGCGAGATCCCCAGCGCGTGGCTAAGGCGGCTGATCAGCCGCGCCGCCCGCTCGAGCTGCTGGGCCAGGCTGTCGGCCTGCGGCCCCAGGGCGCTGGCCAGCTGCGGCTGCCAGTCGCGGCCGCGCGGGGCGGGGCGTACCACGCGCTCGACGTAGACCCGGTAGCCCAGGTCCGTGGGGATGCGCCCCGCCGCTCGGTGCGGCTGGACCAGCCAGCCCAGCTCGTCCAGCTCGGTGAAGACGTTGCGCACGGTGGCCGAGGACCAGCTGTGCTCCAGAGCGCGGGAGACCGCTGCCGAGCTGACAGGCTCGGCCCGCTCCGTGTACAGGCGGATCACCGCGTCGAGGATGCGGAGCTGGCGGTCCTGGGGGACGTCGTAATACCTGAAGTCCATAGAAATCAACCTGTTCTGATGATCGGCCAGAATCTAGGCCAGGGGGCGGGGGCTGTCAAGAGGCCAGGGCGGCGAGGATCCCGTCCAGGCGCAGCCAGCCCGGAGGCGTGAGCTGCCAGCGGCCGGCGGCGCGGCGGGCCCAGCCCTGGGCTTCGCAGCGGACGAGGAAATCCGCGTGGCCGGCGAGCAGGGGTTCGTCCAGGGGCAGTCCTTCGCGCGTGCGCAGACCGAGCAGCAGGCGCTCGAGGGCGAGCGCCTGGGCGTCCGGGGGGTCTTCCTCGCTGGGGGCGGGCGCGCCGGCGAGCAGCGCGGCCTGCCAGGCAGCCAGGTCCGGGAGCCAGGACCAGCGGCGACCGCCCAGGCGGGAGTGCGCCCCCGGCCCGAGCCCCAGGAACTCTCCGCCCCGCCAGATGGCGAGGTTGTGCCGGCACTCGCCGCCCGCGAGGCACCAGTTGGAGACCTCGTAGGCCGCGTAGCCGGCCTCCGCAAGACGCGCGTGGGCTTCCAGGTAGCGGTCGGCGCGGAAGTCCTCGCCGGGATCGAGGCCGGGCTCGCTGCGGAAGCGCCGCGCGAGGGATGCTTCCGCATCGAGCTCGAGGCAGTAGAGCGAGAGGTGCTCGGGCCGGCGCGCGAGCACGGCCGCGAGGCTGGCGGCGAAGCTGGCCGGCGTCTGCAGCGGCAGGCCGAGCAGGAGATCCACGGAGACGCGCAGGCCCGAGGCGACGAGCGCATCGAGGGCGGCCAGACCGCGCGCGGCGTCGTGGCGGCGGCCGACCGCGGCGAGCTCGGCGTCGGCCGTCGACTGCAGGCCGAGGCTGACGCGGGTCACGCCCCCCGCGGTGAGCCGCGCGAGGAGGGCGGTGTCGACGTCCTCGGGATTGCACTCGACACTGAACTCGCCGCCCGGCGCGAGGCGCGGAGCGAGGAAGCCCAGCAGGCGCTCCAGGGCGGCGGGCGCCAGCCAGCTCGGCGTGCCCCCACCCAGGTAGATGCTCGCCGCCGCACCACCCAGCAGCGGCGCCTCGCGCGCGAGCTGCGCGAGCAGGGCGGCCAGGTAGCGCTCCTGGTCGCCGGCCGCGAGCGTGTAGAAGCCGCAGTAGCTGCAGCGGCTCGCGCAGAAGGGCACGTGGACGTAGAGCCCGCGCATCTGGCAGGGCCTCAATGAATGAGGTCGCCGAGGCGGCTCAGGCGCGGCAGCTTCTTCTCCTTGTCCCAGGACCAGTAGATGAAGATGGCCTTGCCGCGCACGGCCTTGCGCCAGTCGACCGGCCCCAGCACGCGGCTATCGCGGCTGTTGTCGCGGTTGTCCCCCATCATGAAGATCTTGCCCTCGGGCACCCGGTAGGGGCCGAAGTTGCGGGCGGCGCCGCCCTGCCCGCTGTGGAGGAACTTCGTGTAGCCCTCGTCCTGGCGCCGGCCGTCGAGGGTGATCTCGCCGTTGCGCACCTCGAGCGTCTGGCCGCCGACGGCGACGCAGCGCTTGATGTAGTCGTCCTTCTCGCCGGGGAACCGGAAGACGATGATGTCGCCGGGGCGCGGCTCGCGCAGGCCGGGCAGGCGGATGTCCGTGAAGGGAATCTGCGGGCCGTAGAGGAACTTGTTCACGAAGAGGAAGTCGCCGACGAGCAGGGTGTCCTCCATGCTGCCGCTCGGGATGCGGAAGGCCTGGATCAGGAAGCTCCGCGCGAGGAAGGCCATCACCACCGCCCAGACGACGACGTCGACGGTCTCCTTCAGGGCCGACTTCTTCTTGCCCGCAGCCTGCTTGGCCATGCCTGCCTACCTTTCCATCTTGAGCACCGCCAGGAAGGCTTCCTGGGGGATCTCGACGTTGCCCACCTGCTTCATCCGGCGCTTGCCTTCCTTCTGCTTCTCGAGCAGCTTGCGCTTGCGCGTGATGTCGCCGCCGTAGCACTTAGCCGTCACGTTCTTGCGCAGGGCGCTGATGTTCGTGCGGGCGATGATGCGCCCGCCGATCGCCGCCTGCAGCGCGACCTGGAAGAGCTGGCGCGGGATCTCGGTCTTGAGCTTCTCGATCAGGAGCCGGCCCCAGGCCTCGGCCTTGTCGCGGTGGACGATGCTCGAGAGCGCGTCGACCGCTTCGCCGTTGACGAGCACGCTCAGCTTGACGAGCTCGCTCGCCTCGTGGCCGGCGTACTCGTAGTCGAAGCTGGCGTGGCCGCGGGTGCCGTTCTTGAGGCGGTCGTAGAAGTCCACTACCACCTCGGCCAGCGGCAGGCGGAAGTGCAGCTCGACGCGCTTGTCGTCGAGGTAGCTCATCCCCTCCTGGATGCCGCGGCGTTCGATGCACAGCCGCATCACCGCGCCCACGTACTCCGAGGGCGTGTAGATGGTCCCGCGCACGACGGGCTCGCTCACGCTGACCAGCGCGTTCGGGTCCGGCATCTGCGCCGGATTGGCGACGATCACCTGGCTGCCGTCTTTCAGCTCGGCGTGGAACTCGACGTTCGGCAGCGTCGCGATCAGGGTGAGAGCGAATTCGCGCTCGAGGCGCTCCTGCACGATCTCCATGTGCAGCAGGCCGAGGAAGCCGCAGCGGAAGCCGAAGCCGAGGGCGCTGCTCGTCTCGGGCTCGAAGCTGATCGCCGAGTCGTTGAGCTGCAGCTTGAGCAGGGCCTCGCGCAAGCCCTCGTAGTCCTCGGTCTGCGCCGGGTAGAGGCCGCTGAAGACCATCGGCTTCGCCGGCCGGTAGCCGGGCAGGGGCGCCAGGGGCGGCGTCTGCGCGGCGGCCAGCGTGTCGCCGACCTGCACGAAGCGCACCTCCTTGGCGCCGGTGATGACGTAGCCCACCTCGCCGCAGTCCAGGCGCGCCGTCGGGCGGCGGCCGAGGACGAACTGGCCGACCTCCTGCACGTCGTATTCGCGCTCCGTGCTCAGGAAGCGCACGCGGTCGCCGCGAGCGAAGCCGCCGTCCTTCACGCGCACGGTGGCGATGGCGCCCAGGTAGCTGTCGTAGCTGGAATCGAAGATGAGCGCCCGCGCCGGCGCGGCGCGCCGGTCCGGCGGCGGCGGCAGATCGCGGGCGATGGCCGCCAGCAGTTCGGGCACGCCCAGGCCCGTCTTCGCACTGACGAGTAGCACCGACTCGGGCGCGACGCCGAGAATGCGCACCAGCTCGGCGCGCACCTCCTCCGTGCGGGCGGCCGGCAGGTCGATCTTGTTCAGCACGGGCAGCAGCGCGAGCTCGTTCTCCATCGCCAGATAGAGGTTGGCGAGCGTCTGCGCCTCGACCCCCTGCGCCGCATCGACGACGAGGATCGCGCCCTCGCAGGCGGCGAGGCTGCGGCTCACCTCGTAGCTGAAGTCCACGTGCCCGGGGGTGTCGATGAGGTTGTAGAGGTACTCCTCGCCGTCGGCGTCCCGGTAGCGCATCGCGATCGGATGGCTCTTGATCGTGATGCCCCGCTCGCGCTCGAGGTCCATGTTGTCCAGAACCTGGTCCTGCATCTGCCGCGCGCCCAGCGTGCCGGTCAGCTCGAGCAGGCGGTCGGCGAGCGTCGACTTGCCGTGGTCGATGTGCGCGATGATGCAGAAGTTGCGGATGCGCTCGCGATTGGACATGGCCGCCTAGAAGGAGACCCGCAGCTGGAGGCCGACGCCCTGGGCGCCGAGGTCCAGGCTGGGCAGGACGGCGGCGCGCCGGCCGCGGATGTCGTCGGTCTCGAAGCCGTGCAGATTGGCGAAAACGTAGGCGTCGAGGACGCTCGCCAGCACGAGAGCGCCGGTGTACCAGACGTAGTCGGTCTGCCGCTTCTCGTGCGCGTGGAAGCGCTCGCGCAGGGCCGCGGAGTCGAGCCCGCGCCAGGTCTCGCCCTCGCCGAGCGCGGCCGCCCGGCGCTTGTAGAGGTCGGCGCGCTGCCCCTCGCGCAGGATCACCGAGAGGTAGTAGGCCTCCCAGCCGAAGACGACCAGGGAGCGCCAGCCTTCGTCGTTGTAGAGCTGGCCGAGGCCGGGAAAGACGAGGCTGGCCGACATCGCCAGACGCGCGTTGCGACTCGCCGGCGGCGCCGCCGCGAGGCGCTCCGCGCGCAGCTGCGCGACGCCGCTGTCCGGCGGCGCGGCCTCGGGGCTCTGGGCTGCCGCCGCGAGCGGCAGGGCGGACAGCAGGAGGCCGGCGAGCAGGGCGGACAGAAGCGGGCGCATGCGACCTCGGCGGGAGAGATGGCGGGAATGCGTGGGAATCGAACCCACCCCGGATGGGATTAGCACCCGGCAGAAGGATTTGAAGTCCTCGGGGCCCACCAGGACCCATCCACTCCCGAAAGCCGCGCCAGTGTAGTGGGCGCTGGGCGCGCCGTCCAGTGCGCATCGCGGCCGGGGGAGAACGGACGCGCCGGGCCGCGGGCTAACCCGGCAGGCGCGCCACGAGTTCCACTTCCACGCGGGCGCCCAGGGGCAGGCCGGCCACGGCGACGGTCGAGCGCGCCGGCGGCGCCACCCCCGCGAAGTACTCGGCGTAGACCGCGTTGAAGGCGGCGAAGTCGGCCATGTCGGCGAGGAAGCAGGTCGTCTTCACGACGTCGCCGAAGCCGGCGCCCGCGGCGGCCAAGATCGCGGCCAGGTTCTTCATCACCTGGTGGGTCTGGGCCCCGATATCCCCGGGGACGAGCTTGCCGGTCGCGGGATCGAGCGGTACCTGGCCAGCGCTGTAGAGGAAGTCGCCGCTCTGTACGGCCTGGCTGTAGGGGCCGACGGCCGCCGGAGCTGCCCCCGTCTGGACGATCTTGCGCAGCATTCCCCTCACTCCACGGTGACGCTCTTGGCCAGGTTGCGCGGCTGGTCCACGTTGCAGCCGCGCAGGATGGCGATGTGATAGGCGAGCAGCTGCAGCGGAATCACCGTCAGCAGCGGCGAGAGGTACTCGACCGTCTCCGGGATCGCGATCACGTGCTCGGCGAGGCTGGCCGCCGCCGCGTCGCCCTGGTTGACGACGGCGATGATCTTGCCCTTGCGCGCCCGCACCTCTTCCATGTTGCCGAGGATCTTCTCGTTGTTCCCGCGCGGACTGACGAAGACGACCGGCATGTTGGCGTCGATGAGCGCGATCGGGCCGTGCTTCATCTCGGCCGCCGGGTAGCCCTCGGCGTGCACGTAGCTGATCTCCTTCAGCTTGAGGGCGCCCTCGAGCGCGACCGGGAAGTTGATCCCGCGGCCGAGGTAGAGGAAGTTGTTCGCCCCCGCGTAGATCTCGGCGATCTCGCGGATCTTGGCGTCCATCGTCAGGATTCCCTCGACCTTCTCGGGGATCGCCTGCAGCTCGCGCACGAGTTCCTGTCCCTGGTCCTTGGACAGGTTGCGCATGCGCCCGAGCAGGAGGGCGATGATCGCGAACACCGTCACCTGGCTCGTGAAGGCCTTGGTCGAGGCGACGCCGATCTCCGGCCCGGCGTGGATGTAGACGCCGCCGTCGCTCTCGCGCGCGATCGTGCTGCCGACCACGTTGACGAGGCCGAGGGCCTTGGCGCCCTTGGTGCGGGCTTCGCGCATCGCCGCGAGGGTGTCCACCGTCTCGCCGGACTGGCTGATCGCCCAGGCGACGTTGTGCTCGCCGATGATCGGGTTGCGGTAGCGGAACTCCGAGGCGTACTCGACCTCGACCGGGATGCGCGCGAGCCGCTCGATCATGTACTCGCCGATGAGGGCGGCATGCCAGCTCGTCCCGCAGGCGAGGAAGATGATGCGGTCGGCCGCGCGCAGCTCGTCCAGGTTGTGGATCAGCCCGCCGAGCTTGGCCTTGCCCTCGTCCTGGATCAGGCGACCGCGGAAGGAATTGCGGATCGTCGTCGGCTGCTCGGTGATCTCCTTGAGCATGAAGTGCTCGTAGCCGCCCTTCTCGATGCTCTCGAGATCCCAGGTCACCTCCTGCACGCTCTTCTCGACCATCTCGTTGCGGATGGTCTTCGTGTGGAACTGGCCCTCGTCGATCACCACCATCTCGTGGTCGTCGAGGTAGATGACCTGCCGCGTGTGGGCGAGGATGGCGGCGACGTCGCTGGCGAGGAAGAACTCGTTGTCGCCGATGCCGACGACCATCGGACTGCCGTTGCGGGCGCCGACCAGCTTTTT
>VGXI01000048.1 GCA_016873475.1 bacterium
CCCCGCAGCGGGGCCGTCGATCAGGGAGTCGTCGAGATTGACGTCCAGCATGTTGGCGCCGCCGCGCACCTGATCGCGCGCGACCTCGAGCGCCGCCGCGTAGTCCCCCTCGCGGATCAGCCTTGCAAAGCGCCGCGAGCCGGAGACGTTCGTGCGCTCGCCTACCAGGAAGAGGTTGCTGTCCGCGCGGATCGCGGCCAGCTCGAGGCCGCTGAAGCGCGTGGGTCGCGGCGCGGCGGGCGGCGCCGGAATCGCCCGCGGCGCGAGGCCCCGCACGGCCTGCTCGATGGCGAGCGTGTGCGCGGGCACCGTCCCGCAGCAGCCACCGACCAGGTTCACCAGCCCGCTCTCGGCGAACTCCCTGATGAGCAATGCGGTGACGTCGGGCGTCTCCTCGTACTCGCCGAAGGCGTTGGGCAGGCCGGCATTCGGGTAGACGCTCACCGGCACCGGCGCGAAGGCCGCCAGCTCCGCGAGGGCCGGTCGGATCTCCCGCGCGCCGAAGCTGCAGTTGAGGCCGACCGAGAGCGGCGCCGCGTGCTCCACCGCGGCCCAGAACGCGGCCAGGGTCTGCCCGGAGAGGGTGCGCAGCGAGCGGTCGGTGACGGTGACCGAGATCATCACCGGCAGGCGCGCGCCGAGCTCGGCGAAGACGTCCTCGATCCCGAGCAGCGCCGCCTTGGCGTTGAGGGTGTCGAAGATCGTTTCGAGGAGCAGGATGTCCGCGCCCCCGGCGACGAGACCGCGCGCGGCGTCGGCGTAGGCGGCCTTCACCTGGTCGAAGCTCACCGCGCGGTAGCCCGGGTCCTCCACGCGCGGCGACAGCGACAGGGTCTTGTTCGTCGGGCCGAGCGAGCCCGCCACGAAGCGCGGGCGCGCGGGGTCCTTCGCCTCGCCGGCGTCGCAGACCGCGCGCGCGATGGCCGCTGCCGCGCGGTTCATCGCCGCGCAGTCGGCCTCGAGCCCGTAGTCGGCCTGGCTGATCGCCGTCGCGCTGAAGGTGTTCGTGGTCAGG
Organism: bacterium; assembly: GCA_016873475.1. Taxonomy (NCBI): domain Bacteria; species bacterium. The sequence continues at coordinate 1,016 of VGXI01000048.1, forward strand.
ATGTCCGCGCCGCAGTCCAGATAGGCCTCGTGCAGCTTCTGGATGATCGCCGGCTGCGTCAGATTGAGGACGTCGTAGTTGCCCCGCAGGTCGCGCCCATGCGCCGCGTAGCGCTCGCCGCGGAACTCGGCCTCGCTGAGGCCGAGGGTCTGGAGGTAGCTGCCCATCGCCCCGTCGATGATGAGGATGCGCTCGGCGAGCAGGGCGCGCAGGCGCGGGCCGGCGTCGGGGCGCATCAGGCGCCTCCCGGCCGGGCAGGCGCGAGGTCGCCCCGTAGCGCCTCGAGCAGGCGCCGCGCGATCTCGCCGCGATTGAAGGGCGCGCTGATCTGCAGGCCCTGCACCTCGCCGAGCACGGCGCGGCTCATCTCGAGCGCGATGGCGAGGCCCTCGGCGCGCTCGGCCTCGGGGTCGCCCGCCACGCGGCGCATGCGGGCGAGGATCGGCTCGGGGATGCTCACCCCCGGCACCTCGTTGGCGAGGAACTCGGCGTTGCGCGCCGACTGCAGGGGCCAGATGCCGGCGAGCACCGGGATGCGCACGTCGGCCACCGCGGCGAGGAAGCGCTCGAGCGGCTCGACGTCGAAGACCGGCTGCGTCACCGCGTACTCGGCGCCCGCGTCCACCTTCCAGCGGAAGCGCTCGATCTCGCGCTCGAGGTTGATCGCCGTCGGGTTGGCGCCGACGCCGATCAGGAAGCCCGTCGGCGCGCCGATCGCCCGGCCGCCGACGTCGTGGCCGTGGTTGAGACGGTGCACGAGGTTGGTGAGCCCGATCGAGTCGACGTCGAAGACCGGCGTCGCCTGCGGGTAGTCGCCGGCCACCGGTGGGTCGCCCGTGATGAGCAGCAGGTTGCGCAGGCCGAGCGCGTAGGCGCCGAGCAGGTCGGCCTGCATGCCGAGCAGGTTGCGGTCGCGGCAGACGTAGTGCAGCACGGGCTCGATACCCGTCAACTCGCGGGCGACGGTGACCGCCATCGCCAGGGGACTCAGGCGCGCGGTGGCGCGCGGGCCGTCGGGGATGTTCACGGCGTCGAAGCCGGCCTCGGCCATCTCGCGCGTGAGCGCGAGGATCTTCGCCAGCTCCCAGCCGCGGGGCGGCAGCAGCTCGACGCTGCAGATCTTCTCGCCCGCAGCGAGCCTGGCGGCGAGGCGGCTCTTGGCCGCCAGCGGCACGGGCTCGACGGCGCGCTCGGGCGCGGCCGCCTCGAAGCGCACGGCGTGCGTCGGGCGGCTGGGCGCCACGGCGCGCAGGCTCCGCGCGAGCGCAGCGATGTGCTCGGGGGTCGTGCCGCAGCAGCCGCCGATGATGCGCGCACCGGCCTCGATGAAGAGCCGGCCGTAGCGCGCGAAGTACTCCGGGCTCGAGAGATAGAAGTAGCGCTCCTCGACGCGCTTGGGATAGCCCGCATTCGGCTGCACCGAGAGCGGCAGACGAGTGAGTCCGCGCAGCTCCTCGAGCGCGCCGAGCATGATCTCGGGGCCCACGCTGCAATTGAGGCCGATGGCGTCCGGACCCGCGGCCGCGATGGCGGGCAGCGCGTCCGCGAGCGCCGAGCCGTAGAGCGTGAGCCCCTCTTCGTTCAGCGTGAGCTGGGCGATCAGGGGGAGCTGCGGCGCCGCCGCGCGCGCGCCGTGCACGGCCTCGACCAGCTCGCCTGGATTGGCGAAGGTCTCGAGCACGAAGAGCTCCACGCCGCCGGCCGCCAATGCCGCCGCCTGGGCGCGGAAGTGCTCGCGCGCCTCCTCGCGGCTCGTGGGTCCCCAGGGCTCGATGCGCAGGCCGAGGGGCCCGATTGCGCCGGCCACCAGCGTGCCCGGGTGGCCGGCCGCGACCTCCAGCGCCAGCTCGGCGCCGCGGCGGTTGATCGCTTCGCGCTGCTCGGCGATGTGGTGCTTGCCCAGCTTGACGGCGTTCGCGCCGAAGGTGTTGGTCGTCAGCACCTGGGCGCCGGCGCGCAGGTAGTCGGCGTGCACGCTGCGCACCATGTCCGGGTCTTCGAGATTGAGGGCGTCGAAGCAGCGGCCCAGGTGCACGCCGCGGGCGTAGAGACAGGTGCCCATGCCGCCGTCGAAGAGCAGCACTCCCTCGGCCAGCCGCCGCCGGAAGGCCTCGCGCATCGGCTAGCTGCCCTTGGCGCCGCGGCCGAGACCGGAGACCACGAAGGTGTTGCCGGCGCTCTTGTCGCGCGTCACCTCGATGAGGCCCTGGGCCGCCGCGTCCTCGAGCAGATCGCCGAAGGTGGAGAAGCCGGCGCTCTGCTCGTTGAAGCTGGGCTGCTTGCGCTTCATCGTGTCCTTGACCAGGGACGAGTAGAGCGTGCCGCGGCCCTCGCGCAGCAGCGCGGTCACCGTGGAGAGCAGGAGCTGGAAGGCCTTCTGCTTGGGCTTGGGCAGCTTCTCGAGCTGCACGAGCGTGGCCTTGGGCTCGGCGGCCTTGCCGAGGTCCTCGATGAAGATGAACTCGTCGCAGGCGTCCACCAGGAGGTCGCTGGCCGCTTCCTTGAGCGCCATGCCGACGATCACGCGCCGGTTCTCGCGCAGCTTGTTGACGAGGGGGGTGATGTCGCTGTCGCCCGAGACGATGACGAAGGTGTCGATGTGCTCCTTCGCGTAGCAGAGCTCCATGGCGTCGACGACGAGCCGGATGTCGGCGCTGTTCTTGCCCGAGATGCGCGGCTTGGGGATCTCGATCAGCTCGATGCCGGCGCTGTGCAGCTCGTCCTTCTCCTTGGGGTAGCGCGACCAATCGGCGTAGGCGCGCTTGACGACCACCTTGCCCTTTTCGAGCAGGCGGTCGAGGACGGCCTTGATGTCGAAGCGGCCGCCGCGGCCGCGGCCGGCGCGGCCGATGGCCACGTTGTCGAAGTCGATGAAGAGCGCGAGCTGGCTCTCCAGACGGGTACCGTTCACGGCACCTCCAGTGCGGATGGAATGAGGCGGCAGCGCGGAAGCGCGCCGCGGGACGATGGCCTACTCTGGCACGGCGGCCGGCGGCGGTCAATGGCGCGGATTGACGCCTTGTCGCGCCCACCGCGAAGGGCTATCCTCGATGCGAGCCACACGGGAGGCCGTGGCGATGGGCAGTTGGCGCACCCTGAGTCTGATCGGACTCGCAGCTCTGATGAGCGGCAGCCGCGTCGCCCACGCCGTCCCCGCTCTGACCCTGGAAGGCCACGGCCGGGAGACCGGCGGGCTCGCCGTGTCGAACCTGGGCGATACGCTCTGGGTCGTCGGCAGGGTCACCGATGTCGAGGCCAACCCCGGGCTGCCCTACTCGCCGGCGCAGTGCGAGTACACCTTCGCCATCACTGGCCTGATTTCCAGCGGCGAGCACGGCGAAGGTTTCAACCGCATCGTCGTCTACTCCGGCGGTCAGCTCGCGATCTACAGCGACTCGCAGTTCAATGCCGATTGGTTGGCCCCGCAGACGGCCGCTGAACCGCCGGCCTGCTTCCGCGATGGCGAACTCTGGTTCGTCGCCGCGGTGCAGGTCTGCTACCGGGTGTACAGCTCGCAGCATGCCGGCGGCCTCTACTGCCAGTTCGAGGCGGTGGGCGGCACGGCGCTGTCCTGGCTCGATGAGTTGCGGTGGTTCTTTGGCGAGCGAGAGGAGACGCCCGGAGATCTCGTCGCACTCGGCTATGAGCTGACGCTGGCCGGACGCATGTCCACCTGGTGGGAGGATCCGATGCCGAACGGCTGGGGCGCGATCAAGGCGCTGTACTGATCAGTAGAGCGCCTTGACCTGACTCCAGCTCGTCTCCGCCGCGGCGGACGCGCAGGCCGCGCAGCCCTGACCGAAGGCGCCGATCCCGAGCGGCAGGCAGGGGCTGTCCGCGCAGAGCGAGCAGTCACCTGCCGTTGGGTCGCAGAAGAGCGGGTCGGCCAGGATGGTCCCGCATCACCCCGCCGCCGAATCCCTGCTGCGCCCCACCCGTCGCCTGACAGCGGCTGATGACGCGACTCGTCACGCTCAGGGAGCTCTCGACGTAGAGTCCGCCCCCCTGCTCGGCCACGCACCAGTCGATGCAGGCGGCAGCGCGGAAGTGCGCCGCTGGACGATGGCCTGCTCTTGCACGGCGGCGGGCGGCGGTCAATGGCAGGAATCCGGCAGGTCGCTCTGAATACCCGATTATCTAGTGGAATTATCGCGGGTCTTATGCGCCGAAAGCTGTCATGATGATGAGCCCCTACTTCTCACCCTGATTCGGAGGCAGCCATGTTCAAGACCTTTCGGCCACTCGTCGCCGGCATCGCCCTCATCACGATAGCAAGTAGCGCTGTCGCGGTGCCGCGCACGATGCTGTTCGAGAAGTTCTCCAATACCGGCTGAAGCGCCTGTGCATCGGCGGAGCCGATCTTCTTGCAGTTCCTGGCCGACCACCCCGACGACACCGTCGCCATCATCTGGCACGCGAACTTCCCCTACCCGCTCGATCCCTTCTACGCGCACAACGTGACGGCCAACCAGGGCCGCCTGAACTACTACAGCATCACGAGTGTGCCGCGCGTGAGGGTCGACGGCCTGAACGCATCGACAAGCTACAACTCGCTGCTCACCGCCTACAACAATCGCCTGGCCGTGCCGACGGACCCGAGCCTCGACATCAGCGGCAGTTGGGATCCCGACACCCGCGCCGTCCAGGTAACCGCCACCGCCACCACGACGAGCGCGATGACCGCGCAGTACGTGCTGCACATCATGCTCACGGAGAGCGAGGTCTACTTCGACGGAACGAACGGCATCGACTGGCATCAGCACACGCTGCGCGATGCCTTCCCCGGGATCACCGGCACGCCGGTCAGTTTCAGCGGCGAGTTCCCGCAGAGCGCCCAGGTCTCGGTGGATTTCACGCTGCCGACCGGAGCGCCACCGCACGAGTACCGACCCGATTTCTGCGAGATCGTCGTCTTCGTGCAGGAGGTGGGCACGGCCGCTGTGCTGCGTGAGGTGCATCAGGCCGCTGCCGTTCCGCTCATCGACCTCGCCCAGACGCCGGTGGAGAGCTTGCCCGCGGCGCCGAGACTCGGCCAGCCCTTCCCCAATCCCTTCAATCCGAGCGTGGCGCTCCCCGTGCAACTCGCCGAGGCGAGCGAGGTGGCGCTGCGCGTCCTCGATGCGCAAGGGCGCCAAGTGCGCACGCTCCACGCCGGCACCCTCGGCGCCGGCAGTCACGCTTTGCACTGGGACGGCCGCGATGACGCCGGCCGGCGGCTGGGCAGCGGTGTCTACTTGGCGCAACTCATCCACGCGGGCGGCCGCGAGAGCCGCCGGCTCGTGCTTCTGAAGTAGCGCGCCGACTGCTCGGAGAGGGAAGCGAAGACGCGCCGCACTCCTCGGGGAGGCGGCGCGCTCTCACAGGGGGCATGCCCTAGCGCAGCTTCAGCGCCTTGAGCGGCGCACCCCCACCGCTGGCAGCGCGCAGCAGGTAGACGCCCGCCGGCAGCTCGCGACCCCCGGTGTCGCGGCCGTCCCAGCTGCCGCGCCCGTTCGCCAGCGCGAGGCGCCGCACGCAGCGGCCCGTCGAGTCGTAGATCGCGACCTCCACCGCGGCGCCGCGGCTTGCCGCCGCGAGTTCGAGGCGCTCGCGGAAGGGCCGCGGCCAGGCGGCGAGAATGGGCGCGGCGGGCAGCGTCTCGACGGCAGTCAGATCCGGCGCCACGGCCGTGCGGTAAAGCGCCGCCGGCGCCGCGATCGGCCGGCGCTCGACGCGGCCACTGAGATCGGCCGCTTCGAGGTAGTACTCGATCTCGGCGCTGGGCGCCTGCGCCGGCAGCCAGGCGCGCAGGCTGTCGCCGGCGAGGGGCAGGAGCGGCACGCTGGCGAAATCGGTCGCCCCCGCGAGGCGCCAGTGCAGTGCGCAGCCGGCCAGGTCCAGGCCCGCGTCGCTGCGGTCGTCGACGAAGGCCGTCACCGGCCAGTCGGCCGCGGGGATCTCGGCCGGTGGCGGCGCCAGGTCCACGCGCAGCATGCCGCGGTCGAAGATGCCCATCGTCCGGCAGTGCAGGGCGTCGTAGTTGTACCAGGAGCCGGTGAAGCCGAGCACCTCGTAGCCCGGCATGGCGTCTCGATAGGCCTGGAGTGCCGGCGCGTCGCCCTCGCAGTTCAGGATCGGCACCAGCACCTTCTTGCCGAGGATCAGCGCGTTCGTGTAGGCGGCCATGCCCACGTTCGGAAAGGGCCCGCAGTGCACGCGCACGACGCGCAGCGGATTGCCGTAGCAGCTCGTCAGCCCGGCCAGGATCTGCGCGTTCTGCTCCACGTAGGGCGCGTTCTGGTGGCCCGGGTAGAGCTGCTTGACGATCACCGTTTCCTCGTCGAGGAACTTCGCCACGCAGTCGATGTGCTGGATGCCGTAGCTCTCGGTGTTGGGCAGGACGACCAGCTCGCTCACGCCGCACCAGCTCGCCACGGCTGCGCGGAAGGCGGCCTCGCTGAGGTGGTCGTTCTCCGAGACCTGCGCCTCGGAGCAGAAGGCGCGGCCGTGGCCGTCATACATGATGTTCCCGCCCGTCAGGTAGAAGGGCGGCTGCCAGAGCGGCTCGCCGCCCAGGTAGGCGGCGAACTGGGCCGGCGTGTCGTCGTCCTGCTCGTAGCCGGTCGCCTCGCGCGGAATCCACGGGTAGCCGTCGAACCAGGGGTCGAGGATGCCCCAGTTGCCCGCGCCGTCGAAGAGGCACTGCGGTCCCCAGTCGCGGCTCCAGTGCGACCAGCTGTCCGCCACCACCCACTGCACATGGGCCAGGTTCACACCCGCAGCCGTGAAGGTACTCGTCGCGCTCGCGATCTGGCTCGAGAGGATGATCACGTAGAGCGTGTCGTCCTCGGCCAGCTCGCGCACCAGGGCGGTGGAGATGCCCAGCGGCCAGCGGATCATCACACCCTCGACGGGTTCCCATTCGGCGCACATCCGCACGGGGGCCGGTGGCTGGGCGAAGGCAAGCGCGGGAAACAGAGCGAAGCAAGTGGCAAGCGCGAGGTACAGGCGCAACATGGCGACCTCCGGTCGAGGAGCCACGCTCATTATAGCAGACTCCGGAGGGTGCGCACCGGGATCTTGCCAGCGTCGGCTCCCCGCCCGCAGCGCCTTCCCGCCACCCCGCGCGCCATGCTATGCTTGTCGCGGTCGTGTCGGAACCTTGAAGGACAACCATGCTGCGCAGCCAGTGGTTCCGCGCCTCGCGCGCCGTCGCGCCCCTATTCCTCGCGCTCCTCGCCGCCTTGCCCGCCGCCGCCCGCACGCTGCGCGTGAGCGCGGAGCCCGGAGCGCTCGAGCTGGCGCTCGCGCTCAGCCTGGACGGCGACACGCTGCGCCTCGCGCCCGGCCTCTACGGCAGCTCGCCCCTGCCCACCGACCTCGGCCCGACCCTCTTCGTGCTCGAGCGACCGCTCACCCTGATCGGCGAGGAGGGCGCCGTCCTGCACGGCGGGCTGACCGCGCGTCTCCTGCTCGTGGAGCCCGAGGCGAGCGGCAGCAAGCTCGTGAACCTGGAGCTGCGCGGCGGTCTGGCCTGGGCAGGCGGCGCCCTCTTCAGCCGCGGGGCCGAGGTGGAGCTGCACCACTGCAAGCTGAGCGAGAACGTCGGCCAGTGCGACGGCGGCGCCATCTACGCCGAGGGCGGCAACCTCGTCCTTTCCGCCTGCAACTTCGAAAGCAATCGCGCGGGCGAGCACGGCGGGGCGCTCTACATCGTGGGTGGCGCAGCGCAGGTGCGCGCCTCGGCCTTCATCGGCGACGATGCGGCCCTCGGCGGCGCGCTCTATCTCGCGCCGCGCGGGCAGGCGCAGCTCGAGTCCTGCCTGCTCGTCGATGGCAGCGCGGTCCAGGGCGGCTGGGCCTGCGTCGACGACGGCTTCCTCTCCGCGCGGCAGACGACCTTCTTCGGCCTCGCGAACGAGCCCGAGAGCGGCGGCATCCGCCTGCGCGGCGAGCGCGGCAGCGCCTTCCTGGAGACGAGCATCCTCTGCTTCGCCGGCGGGCCGGCCCTGAGCGGCGAGCGGGCGGGCGCGGCGATGCTGGTCTGCTGCAACGTCTACGGCAACCGCGGCGGCGACTGGGCGGGGCCCGTGGCCGCCCAGGCCGCGCTCGGCGGCAACCTCTCGGCCAACCCCGCCTTCTGCGGCCTGCGCCGCGGCCACTTCGGCCTCGATCCGCGCTCGCCCTGCGCGCCGGCGAACAACCCCTGCGGCGAGCTGATCGGCGCCCTCGACGTCGGCTGCACGGACGAGGGACCGGAGGACGCCACCGCCGCGCGCTCGGAGGGTGAGAACTAGCGCCTATCGCGGTCGGCCTCCATGCTATACTGAGCCGGGATTTCGAGTCGGAGGTGCGTCGTGCCGCGGCACTCCCGTGCGCTGGTTTGGCTGTGCCTGCTGGCAGCGCCCGCCCGGGCGGAGGTCCGCACAGTCCCCGGCGATTACCCGACGATCCAGGCCGCCATCGACGCGGCCGGTCCGGGTGACGAGATCCTCATCGCCGCCGGCACCTACGCCGTGGCGGCGCCGCACATCCTGCCGCCGGGTGGGATCAGCCCCCGGGGCGAGGGCGAGGTCGTGCTGACCGGCAGCACGGACGCCTACTTCGAGGTCGTCCAGGTACAGAACCTGGACCGCTTCCGCTTCGAGAACCTCCGCTTCGCGAGCAACCCGGTCGCGATCCGCACGCCGGTCCCCAGCCACCCCTTCCACGAGACCCGCCTCGAGGTGGAGGGTTGCCGCTTCGACGCGAACGGCATCGGGATCAGCGCCCGCAACGCCGGCCAGTTCCGGCTGACGAACAGCCGCTTCGAAGGCGGCAGCACCAGCGTCTACCTCCTGCACGCCTGGATGCAAGCGGCCGACTGCGTCTTCCTCGGGCCCACGCGCGCGATCCAGACGGAGGACGGCCTGACGGAGCGCCTCGTCGAGCGCTGCCTCTTCGTGGACTGCGCCAGCTACTACGGCGCCGTGTCGGTGGACAAGGACGAGTACTTCGTCCTCGCGAACTGCACCTTCGATCGCTGCGGCACGGCCAACGGCGCGGCGATCTCCTCGCGTCGGGGCGGGACGGTCGTGCTCGAGCATTGCATCGTCGTCAACGGCCCCGGCCTCGCCTTCGGCTGCATCGGCGGTCTGGGCAACCTCTTCATCGTGAGCTGCTCCGACCTGTGGAACAACGCCGGCGGCAACTGGCACGCCTGCGCCTACGGCGGGCCGGAGCAGAACGGCAACTTCTCGGCCGACCCGCGCTTCTGTGACGCCGCCGCGGGCGACTACACGCTCAGCGCGGCCTCGCCCTGCGCGCCGGCCAACAATCCATGCGGCGAGTTGATCGGCGCCTACCCGGCGAGCTGCGCGGCGACGGCCGCCGCGGCAACTAGCTTCAGCGCGGTGAAGAGCCTCTACTGATGATAGGAGGTGGGGAATTGCGCATCGTATTCGCAGTGTTCGCGCTCCTGTCCGCGTTCTGCAGCCTTGGGCAGGCAGCCATCATCCGCGTGCCGGCTGATCAGCCAACGATCCAGGCGGCGATCGATGCCTCGAGCTCCGGCGACGAGATCGTCATCGCTGCCGGCACCTATGATGTCGCCTCTCCGCACGCACTCCCCCAGGGCGACCTGGCTTTCCGCGGCGTCGGCCAGGTCGTTCTGACCGGCAGCACGAGTGCCTTCTTCCAAGCGGTCCGTCCGCTCATCGAGAATCGATTCCGCTTCGAGAACCTCACCTTCGCGGGCAATCCGATCGGGATCTATACGCCGGTGCCCGCGGCGGACCTGCTGCGGACGCACCTGGAGCTGCAGAATTGCTGGTTCAGCGAGAACGATAAGGGCATCTGGGCTCGCAACTACGGCGACCTGAACGTCACGGACTGCCGGTTCGAGGGCGGTGGCACCGCGATCTACCTCCTCTCTGCCACGCTCCACGCACAGGACTGCACCTTCATCGGCCTACAACTGGCGATCCACAGCGATGACGCCCCGCCATCGGGTCTTATGGAGCGCTGTCTGTTTGCCGACTGCACGGGTCCGAACGGTACGTTGTGGCTCCCCTGGTCCTCCGATTTCACCCTTCGGCAGTGCACCTTGGACGGCTGCGGCGCGCCCGGTGGCGCTGCAATCGTCTCGACGTTTCTCTCGTGGATCAATTTGGACCGCTGCATCGTCACCAATGGCGCCGGCGCTGCCTTCGCCTGCGGCTTTGAGAACATCTACCTGACCTGCTCGGACATCTGGAACAACGCGGAAGGCGACTGGAACGACTGCGCAATCGGCGGGCCCAATGACCTCGACAACTTCTCGGCCGATCCGCTCTTCTGCAACCCTGGCGCCGGCGACTACACGATCGACGCCAACTCGCCCTGCGCGGCGAGCGGCAATGACTGCGGGGTGATCGTCGGCGCCTTCGCCGTGGGCTGCGGCGTCACCGGCATCCCCGAGCTGCCGCCGGTCGAGGCAACCAGCCTCAGCGCGATCAAGAGCCTGTACTAGCCGCAAAGCCTGACCTGGCGCGGAATCCCCGGGGCTTGCCAGGCGCCGGGGATTTCGCTTTCATGGAGCGGTTTCGGCGGGGTCGTCGGGCCGGCGCGGAGAGTCGACGTCCTCCCGCTGCCGCCCGAGTCGCCCGCGATCCGCTGGCAAGGAGGCGCCATGGCGCACGGCATCTTCCGGCTTCCCACCCCCATCAACGAACCGATCCTCGAGTACCGCCCGGGCAGTCCCGAGCGCAAGGCGCTGCAGGCCAAGCTGAAGGAGCTCGCCGGCAAGGAGCTCGAGATCCCGCTCGTCATCGGCGGCAAGGCCGTGAAGACGGGAAAGCTCGCCGACTGCGCAATGCCCCATGACCATGGGCACGTGCTGGCGCGCTGCCACCTGGCCGGCAAGGCCGAGGTGGCGCAGGCCATCGACGCGGCGCTCAAGGCGCGCGCCCAGTGGGCGCGCCTGCCCTGGCAGGAGCGCGCGGCCATCTTCAAGCGCGCCGCGGACCTGCTGGCGACGAGCTGGCGCTCCACCCTGAACGCCGCCACCATGCTCGGCCAGAGCAAGAACGCCTTCCAGGCCGAGATCGACGCCGCCTGCGAGCTGATCGACTTCTTCAACTTCAACGTGAAGTACATGGAGGCCATCTACGCCGAGCAGCCGCCGGTCAGCCCCAAGGGCACCTGGAACCAGCTCGAGCAGCGGCCGCTGGAGGGCTTCGTCTTCGCGGTGACGCCCTTCAACTTCACGAGCATCGCGGGCAACCTGCCCAGCGCGCCGGCGCTGATGGGCAACGTGGTGGTCTGGAAGCCCGCCTCGAGCAGCCTCTACAGCGGTTGGTTCCTGATGCAGCTCTTCCAGGCGGCGGGCGTGCCGGACGGCGTCATCAACTTCGTGCCCGGGCCGGGCAGCGCCGTCGGCCCGATCGTCATGGCCCACCCCGCCCTCGCCGGCATCCACTTCACGGGCTCGACGCGCGTCTTCCACGACATGTGGAAGACCGTCGGCGCGAACATCGCCAGCTACAAGAGCTACCCGCGCATCGTGGGCGAGACGGGCGGCAAGGACTTCGTCGTCGCGCATCCGAGCGCGGACGCGGACGAGGTGGCCGTGGGCCTCGCGCGCGGCGCCTTCGAGTACCAGGGCCAAAAATGTTCGGCGGCGAGCCGGGCCTACATCCCGAAGAGCCTGTGGCCCAAGGTGCAGAAGAAGCTGCTGGCCATCCTGGCCGACATGAAGATGGGCGACCCGGCCGACTTCACCAACTTCGTGAACGCGGTGATCGACGCCGGCGCCTACCGGGACATCGCGGGCTACATCGATTACGCGAAGAAGAGCAAGCGCGCTGAAGTCATCGCGGGCGGCAAGTGCGACGACCGCAAGGGCTGGTTCATCGAGCCCACCGTGGTGGTCACCGACGACCCCCACTTCAAGCTGATGGAGGAGGAGATCTTCGGCCCTGTGCTGACGATCTACGTCTACGAGAACCGCGACTGGCTCAAGACGCTCGCCCTGGTCGACACGACCAGCCCCTACGCGCTCACCGGCGCCGTCTTCGCGCGGGATCGCGCGGCGGTGATCGAGGCGCGCGAGGCATTGGTCAACGCGGCCGGCAACTTCTACATCAACGACAAGCCGACGGGCGCGGTGGTCGGCCAGCAGCCCTTCGGCGGCGCGCGGGCCAGTGGCACCAACGATAAGGCCGGCAGCGCGCTCAACCTGCTGCGCTGGGTGAGCCCGCGGACGGTGAAGGAGAACTTCATCCCGCCGACGGACTACCGCTACCCCTTCCTCGAGCCGGACAAGTAGGCGCGCCGCGCCCGAGCTACTCGCCATCCGCCCCCGGGGGCCGCTTGCCGCGGCCCCGTTTCCTCTGTAGACTTCGGACGCGGCGGAGGTGCGGTCGATGCGCAGTACTGCTTGGCGATCCCGGCGAGCATTTGCATCCTGTGTGATGGCTTTGGTGCTCTGTACCGCGGCTCCTCGCTCTGAGCCTGTCCGTGTGAGCTACACACCCGAGCTTTCGGATTCGGAGGTCCATTCCCCCCTCCTGCGGATTCGGTCCGGACTCGCCAGTACAAGCAACACTGAGCGATTCGACGCTTTCGAGCTGCTTCGCGATCTCTCCAAGGCCGCAGCGCGCTACGATCCCTACACCGCCCACCCCCTTACGGAGACGCAGCTCTGGTTGGGGAGAGCGCTGCCACAACCCGACGGGTTTGCAGGGTGGGCTACTGGCGTTCGACAGTTGCTGCGCGAGGAGATCGGCTCCGATCTCGTGGTGATCCTTGACGATCCCGCACATCGCTGGACTACCCTTCGCATCGCTGGCGCCATCCGCTGGGAGAGTCCCACCTTCTACGAGCTTGCGCTGGCGGGCCTTGACAGCACCGATGCCGTTCAACGCGCGGCAGCAGCCAGCTATCTCGGCCTCGTCGGGCCTCGGGGGATCGAGCTGACGCTGAATGCCCTCTCGGAGGCAGATAGTACCCAGCGACGGAACCGATTCGCCGTCTTCGCTGCCGCAGCGACCTTCGAGGACTTGCCTCCGATACTGTCAGCGACGTTGTCCGATACTTTGGCCAGGGCGTTGGTCGATTGCGACCCCCGCATCCGCGACACCGCATCGTATGCGCTCTGCTGGCCGGGGCTGGCTGCCGATCGACTTCTCCCGGCCATCCTCGCAGGTACTACATCCAGCGATGCCGTACTCGCTCGTCATTGCTCGGAGGCACTGCTCTGCCCTCAGTACCACCGCGCTGGGCACCGGGAGACTATCCTTGACCTCCTCGATGGCGAGAGCGCCGAGTCCAGTCGGTTCGCTCTGCTCTGGCTCGTACAAGAGCCGGACTCTGATGAACGGTTGGTCGCTGCCTTGGACAATCGCCACGCGGGTACGCGCTCGGCAGCGCTCCGAGTCCTTTGTGAGCGGAGACCCGATGATCCGAGACTGCCGAAGCTAATCCGAAAGCAGCTCGCAGACCTTTCGACTCAAGATGCTGCTGCCAAGGTCTGCCTACTGCTCGATCGTCGTGCTGTTGGGCTTGCCGACGCGCTGGAGCTTTCGGCTGCCCGGGCTACGAACATGCCTTCGCGACTGGTAGCGCTGCATGCGCTCGCAGCAGTCGCAGTGGACTCGAGTCACGTCGCAGAGGTGCTCCTGGCCCACTATGAAGCCGCTACGGACAGTGCCTACGGATCCGCGGAACGCCAGTCGATCCTGCAGGCACTGCCGCGGCTGGGGGTAGCGGCAGCGAACTTCCTTCCTGAGCTCGAGGCTATCCTTGCGGATCCGGAGAATGGCGCCTATCGCGATGCACTCGATGTCATTGCCGCGATCGGACCTGCCGCCTGTCGAGCCGCCCCACTGGTCGTCCAGTTCTTGGCCACCGATCGACCCTACTGGATCCAGGCGGAGGCGGCTGCCGCACTCGTGGCCCTGGCGTGCTACCCTTGTAGTGCCCGAGGGGAAATCGAGCGATTGCTCATGATCGGGCATCTGGAGCCGGAGCTTCGTGGACGCCTGGTGAATCTCGTGGATGGGATTGGGTGTGACTAGGTCACCGACCGTACTCGCGATCTTCGTCGCCTTCTCCCTCGCAGGCCTCGCCTGCGACGAGGACCCCGCCGGCCCAGCGGACGGCCCACCGCCCGGCCTCGTCGGGACTGTGCTCGACGCGACCGGCGCGCCCGTGGGCAATGCGCCGGTGGGGCTGATCTACGGCATCGACAACGGACAGGCGGGCTGGCCGCCGGCTGAGATCGGCGGCGCGGCGCCCGCGCCCCGCGAAACGGTGACCCTGCGCGTCACGCTCGCCGAGCCGGGCGAGGTGCGCTTCCTCGTCTGGGACTTCCTCTACCGCACGCAGCGCGTGCTGCTCGACGGCGCGCAGCTCGCAGCGGGCGACCACCAGGTCGAGTTCGACTGGACCGACGACGCGGGCCTGCCGCTGCCCAACGGCCTCTACGGCACGCTGCTGCTGCTCGACGGCCCGGGTTTCTCGATCGACATCCAGCAGACGAGCGGCCTGCTGCGCAACACGCTGAGCCTGGACTTCGGCACGGAGATCGGCGCGCTCGTCACCACCGATGCGGGGGGCGGCTTCCGCATTCCCTACGCGGAGTTGCCCATCGGCGAGTGGGCCTACTGCTGGGACGGCCAGGACGGCGTCTGCACGATTCCGGACTCGCTGTGGGTGCAGTCGGCGAGCGGCGGGCTCGCTGCGCGGCGCTTGCTGCGCCTCGACGATCTCGACAGCGACCTGCCGGTGACCCTGCGCCTCGCTCAGCCGCGCGACTGATCCCGCTGCTCGGGCTCACGCGCCGCCTCATCGCGGGTCTCGCGGGCGCTGCCTGCTCCCGCCGCGGCGGCCCGGGTGCGCTCGGGCGCTGCAGGCGCCATGGGCGCCGCCTGCGGCAGCGCCAGCGCCCGCCCCCACTCCCGATCGACCCAGGCCAGCGTGCCGCTCACCTTGGCCGCGAAGCGGTACCGGTGCGGCTCTGCGTCGAGCCGGGGCAATGCGAGCACACCACTGCCACGGACGGCGTAACCCTCCCGGGGCATGAGCACCGACCGGTAGCCGAAGGCGGCCAGCTTGCCGGGATCGACGAGACCCTCGGCGCCGAGGGGACAGGCGAAGTGCCGCACCGGGTAGCCGAGCTGCTGCTCGATGTCGAGCCCGACTCGCCAGAGCGCGCGCTCGATGTCCCCCTCGGCTGCCAACGCCGCGCAGTCGGTGTCCGCGCGGCCGTGGTTGCCCACGCGCAGGATCGCCGGGTCCAGGGCGCGCAACTCGCGCCAGCTCGCCAGCGCCGCCTCGCCCGCGCCCTCGGGCGCCGGCTCCGCCGGCACCAGGCCCGGCGCCACGAAGAGGACGCCGCAGGCGCCCAGCGCCCGCATCACCGGGTAGGCGCGCATCACCGTGCTGCGCAGCCCGCCCTCGAAGCAGAGCGAGACGATGCGGCCCGGACGGCGGCCTGCGAGCGCGTCCACGAACTCGTCGATACCCAGGAAGCGGTAGCCAGCGGCGTGCAGGTCGTTGATCTGCCGGCGGAAGATCGGGAGCGGGAAGCTGCCGTCACCGCCGTCGGCGGAATCAGCGAGCGGTGGATAGCGCAGCAGGAAGGCGCGCGGGCGCAGGAGGCGTCCCAGGGCGTTGCCGCCGAGACGGTGGAGCAGTAGCAGACGAGAGTCCGCGCGGCGGGGATGCATCGGAGGCACCTCTGAGCCAAGATGATGTCGAGCCGGGGACGTCCTGCTGGAGCGATGGCTGAGAGAGAGTAGCCGAAACCGCATCTTTTCGCAAATCTCAGAATCGAGATCCTGGCTAGGGCCTCCTGGTCCTCGATTGCCTAAGATTGTTCAACCAAAGCATTGACAATCTCAATTCCACATAGCTAGAATGTGTCTGAAAGTGAGGTACGCATGGATATCGCCAAGGCTGTTTGCCCGGGCTGCGGGCAGGCGATGCGGATCCGCCAGCTCCACTGCGAGCCTTGCGGCCTGAACCTGGACGGGGATTTCGAGGTGTCCGCCCTGGCCCGCCTCAGCCTGGAGGAGCAGGTCTTCCTGACCGCCTTCCTGCGCCAGCACGGCAACATCCGGCGCATGGAGCGGCTCTTCGGGATCAGCTACCCCACCGTCAAGAACCGCCTGAACGCGCTCGCGGCCAAGCTGGACCGCCAGTTCAAGGTGCCCACGCCGGAGCTGCAAGTGCTCGAGCAGCTCGAGCGCGGCGAGATCGACGTGAAGCAGGCGCTCGCGCGCCTGGAGCCGGTGGAGGACGACTAGGCCCCGCCGCAGGGACTCCGACCCGCGCGGCCGAGGCGAAACCGCCCGGCGACGCGCGCTCCGATCGCAAGCCGAGGAGGCTGCCATGTCCGAAGAACGCAAGAAGGTCCTGGAGCTGCTGGCTTCCGGGAAGATCAACGCCGAAGAGGCCGACCGTCTGCTCGAGCGCCTGCAGGGGCGCGGCCAGGCTGGGCCGGGCCACGGCCACGGCTGGGGCCGCCGGCATCGCCTGCGCGGCGCCACGGAGCCCGCGGGCGAGGCCGCACCGCTGCTACCCGCCCCCGGGGGCGGGCTCGACAGCGAGACCGGCGCGCGGCCCCTGCCCCGCTACCTGCGCGTGCTGGTCGCGAGCGCGGAGGGCGAGAGCGTCAACATCCGCGTCCCGCTCAAGCTCGTGCGCACGGGCATCAAGCTCGGCGCCATGCTGCCCAAGGACGCCAAGATGAAGATCGAGGCCAAGGGCATCGACCTGGAGAGCCTCAGCGGCAAGGGCGGCGAGGAGCTGATCGCGGCGATCGAGGAACTGGAGATCGACGTCGCCGACCC
>VGXI01000049.1 GCA_016873475.1 bacterium
GGGGCCCGCGATCGGGCTCTAACCGGGAGGTGTATGATGTGGAGCAGAAGGCTAACTTTGAGGATGCTTCTCGCGATTGCGCTGACCCCCATTTGGGGCCTGCCGGCAGTCGCCCTCGTTGACTGCCGTGTTCCTTTGCACGACGATTCGTTCACCGTTGATATCGAAACACTGCATGTCGTGCCAGACACCCTTCTCCCAGATGCGTTCAATGCGGTATTCGACCTTTACGTGAATTGGGAATGGGGTGGCGAGAATCCCTGGTGGCCGGATAGCTGTGCAGTTGCGCTCGCCAAGCTCATCATGCCTGACCTCGCCGCAGGCATCGGGCCAGAGGATTCGTATGCTCACCGCACGGCGCAGTTCTTCGGCGTCGATAGCGATACTAGCTACGCAGGCATCCACTTCGGCTACTGGCGCAAGGGGGTACGGCACGAGCAAAGCCACTTCGGACTCGTGCTTCACCAAGTGTCGTCATCGGCCCTGCCTAGCGGCTGGATCTACCTTGGAATCAAAGACCGCGGCCTCGAACCCGAGGCTGTGGCCAAGGACCACTTCGCTCACGAATGGGGACACATGTGCGACTACTCATCGGGGGCGAGCCTCTTGAATGGCTTCCCGGGCTTCGGCGACAAATGGCAGTACTTCGAGCATACCCAGGACACCCCAACCTACTATACGAGCGGAACCGAGGAGTTCATGGCGAAGAGCTCGGAGTACTACAACGGCCAGGTCAGCGAAGCGTGGTACGGCGACTTCCTCGAGTCAAAGTACTCGGTGAGTTTGGGTCGAAGCGACTGGCATGAACGCTGTCAAATGGCCTTCGGGGGCGGTGACACGGATGGCGGCAGCCGCCGCTGGGCGTTCTTCCCATTCTCTGCCTATCTCCAAGATCACTTCGCTGACGAAGGCCTGCTCTACGACTGGATCCACGAGGTTATAACCTGTGGCCTGCAGCCTCAGGACTCCTCGAACACCTGCCCACACGACTTCGCGAACCTCGCGATTCAACTTGAAGCGGACGACTACGCCGGCTCCTTTGCCCAGACATCCGGCGATGGCCGGCTGCGGGAGCTGTTCCGCGAGTTTGCACTCGCGATGTGGGTCAACTCGGACAGCCTCTTTGCAGAAGGAGACAATCCCGAAGCCTCCGTCCTCCTGCCGGAGCACCCAGGGGCGAGCGCCAGGACGAACTTCGGGTACTTCATGGTCGACTACGATGATCAGGGCAGCCCGGGCGGCAACTACTGCCAGAACGATGCCCTCTGCCTGCCGTACTACGTCGATGTCACGGAGGACGTGAAGGAGGTAACGGGGCCATTCATGGGGTCGGACTTCGGCTGCCCAGAGCAGGATCTTCGCAACTTCCGCCGCGAGCTGACTTTCGACACTTACGCCTTCGGCATCCTGCCCTTCCGCGCCGACGAATCGGTTCTCGAGTCTGGCCGCTGCCATGACCTCGAGGTTCGAATCGTCCTCGACGATGCGGTCGAGTGCTTCTACGAGGAGGATACCTTGGAGTGGGAGGCGAGCGACAACGACTACCTTCACTTCTGGGTGGTGGGCTACCCAGAGCACAGGGATAGCCTCGACATCTATGGCGCGGAGGCTGTGCTGATCGATGATGCCGCGTACACTGACTTCGCGGTAGGCGACACGCTCGCCTTCACGGTGCCCTGCTTCGGCAGCGCCTACAAGGCGGTCACGCTCGTGGTCTCGCTCACCGAACTGGAACCGTCAAGCGGCACGGCCGAGGCCCACGTGATTCCCTACCACTACGTCTGCTGGGCGGCGGACAAGAGCGGCGACCAGACGATCAGTGCCGACACCACCTGGGAAGCCGAGGAGGGGCCCTTTTGCCTAGGCGGGGAGGTCACCGTCAGCAGTGGTAAGAAGCTGACGATTGAGCCGGGAACGACCATCTGGTGCGCGGATCCGGACTCGGTTGACGGTGAGGTTGGCTTCGTTGTCAACGGACGGCTTGAGCTGAATGGCACCGCGCAGGCGGCAGTAACGCTCAAGCCGATTCTGAACAACTGGGACGGCTTCACGATCGGCAACGGAGGCGCTCTCCTCGCCGAGCACCTTGTGCTCAGCGGCCTGGACGGCCTGGCGTGCAACCCGACAGCCGATCGGGTGGGGATCCTGGATAGTGATATCACCCTCACGGCGAGCAGCTCGGTTACCGGCATGGACTTCAGCGAAGCCGACACCGTGCTAGTTGAGGGATGCAATGTCCAAGGAGGCGCGACGATTGTACTCGGCGATGGCGACCAGCTCAGTAACGTCGAGATCCACCAGCGGAGTGGTGCCGGGTGGACGGCCATCCAACTCGACGGCGACGCGACGCTCGATGACGTACTGATCTACAGCGCCAGCACGGCAGTCAAGTGCCTCAGTGGCAACCCCGAACTAGAGAACGTGAGCGCCAACAGCACGGTGAGCTGCCAGATGGCAGTGACGTCTGGGCTCAGGGCGGTGGGCACCGCAGATGTGACCGTGAGCAATTGCACCTTCGATGGATTCTGCCGCGCTATCCGCCTGGATGACTCGGCCCAGGCCTACGTGCGGCAGACCCGGGTCAATGATGCCGGGGACATCGGTATCTACGTCGGCGGCAAGAATGCCCGCGCCGACTTCGGCTACATCATCAACCCGCCGGTCGCCGGCATGTACGGCGACGACTGTATCGACACGGCCGACCCCAACGACTACCGGGTCTACAGCCGCAGCAAATACGTCTGCATGGCCGAAGGCAACTACTGGGGCACGGATAGCCCGACTTCGAGCCTCTTCTATGGCAACGTCGCCTGGGCGGATTCAATCCTCGAAGAATGCCCCGGCGGCTCGGGCGGCCCAGGGCTGAGCATCATCGCCGCGCCGCTGGCTCTGGTCGATCCGCTGCACCTCGGCCCGCCGGTGCCCAATCCCTTCAACCCGAGCTGCGAGCTGCGCTTTACGCTGCCCGCAACCGGCGCGTCCTCGAGTCTGGCGATCTACGACCTCAGCGGCCGGCGGCTCGCCACGCTCTTCAGCGGCCGGGCGGACGGCCGGGAGCACAGCCTGCGCTGGGATGGTCGGGATGCCGAAGGCCGAGCGATGAGCTCGGGAGTCTACTTCGCTCGGCTCCAGATCGGCGCCGAGAGCCAAAGCCGCAAACTCGTGGTTGTGAAGTAGGAGGCTGGCCATGCGCACGCTTCTCGCAGTCCTGATGCTGCTGGTCCCCGCGCTGGCCGGGGCGGCGGCGGTGGAGATTCCCGTCAGCACGCAGTCCATCGGTGTGCTCGGCTACGGCGCGGGCACGCTGGAAACCTTCACTCTCGACCTCGGCGACCTCGCGGCAGAAGACCTGCTCGAGGCCTCACTCGAGCTGCTGATCCAGCCGGACGCGCCCGAGGGCGCCCGCTTCGTTGAAGTGCAGGTGGCGGCCTGGGTGAACGGCGCGCCGCAGATCCCGGCCGGCCGCAGCGGCTACATGGCCGAGATCGCCGCGGACCGTGGCGAGGACGCCACGGTCTACCTGGACATCACGCCGATCCTGGCCGATGCCCTGGCGGCCGAAGAGAGCGAACCCACGCTCGTGGTGGGGGCGATCGCCGAGGACACCCTGCCCGGAGCGACGGTGCTCCCTTGGGACAGCCAGCAGGGCATCTGGGGCGTCGTGAGGATTCTCAGGAAGTAGCCGACATCCCTCATCGGCATGCAGACCCGGGAGTTGCCACGTGGCAACTCCCGGGCTTCTTCCGCTCAGCCGAAGTAGCGGAAGCGCTCGCGCGTCGCCGCGAGCGGCAGCGTGCGGTGCTTGCAGATGTAGATGCGCCCCCTGCCCTCGTAGTCCATCGCGAAGGGCACGTCGAGCTGCCGGAAGAGCGTGACCTCTGCGTAGGCTTCGCGCAGCGCCTCCTCGCGAATGTTCACGGCGATGGCTGTGTCGCCACTCCGACCCGTCGGCCACCAGTACCAGTAGCTGTTGTGCCGGCAGACCGTGGGCGGCAGCGCGAGCCCGCGCTTGCGGTAGCCGTTGGTGGCCAGGTGCAGCAAGGCCTGCAGCGCGGCGAGGCCGAGCAGCAGCCGCCAGGCGAGGGGGGCGTCTTCGGCGCGCCGCGCACGCTCATCCCGCCAGGTAGCGCCGCGCGCAGCGCACGAGCAGCTCGGCGCCGATGGCGAGCGCGTCCTCGTCCAGATCGAAGGCGGGATGGTGGTGGCTCGCCGTGATGCCCTTCGCGGTATTGCCCGCACCGACGAAGAAGAAGCAGCCCGGCACGCGGTCCAGGTAGTCGGCCATGTCCTCGCCGCCCAGCGTGCGCACCTCGACCACGTTCTCGGCGCCCAGCAGCTCGGCCGCCGTCTCGCGCACGAGCGCGGCCATCGCCGCGTCGTTGACCAGCGGGATGTTCAGGCGCTGGTAGTCGAGCCGGTAATCGCAGCCGTGCGCGTGGCAGATGCCGGCGGCCGTGTGCTCGATCAGCGTGGGAATCTCCTCCCAGATCGCCTTGTCGAAGCAGCGCACCGTGCCCGCGAGCCGCGCCTCGGCCGGGATGATGTTGAAGGCCGAGCCGGCGTGGAACTCGGCCACGGTCACCACCACCGAGGCGAGCGGATCGCTGCGCCGCGAGACCAGCGTCTGCAGCGCGCTCACCAAAGC
The DNA here is from genome assembly GCA_016873475.1 of bacterium. Classification (NCBI taxonomy): domain Bacteria; species bacterium. Next base: position 4,646 of record VGXI01000049.1, read on the forward strand.
CGCGCCGGCCACCACCGGATCGCGCGCCTCCTGCGGGTGCGCGGCGTGGCCGCCCTTCCCGATCACCGTGAGATGGAACTCGTCGACGGCGGCCATCGTCGGCCCGGCCGTCACGCCGACCTTGCCCGTGGGCAGGATGCTCCAGTAGTGCAGGCCGAGCGCGGCGTCAACGCGCGGGGACTCCAGCACGCCCTCGGCGATCATGCGCTTGGCGCCGCCCGCGCCCTCCTCGGCCGGCTGGAAGATGGCCTTCACGCGCCCGCCCTTCAGCGCGGCCGCCTCGCGCTGCAGCGCGGAGCAGGCTGTGAGCAGGGTGGCCGAGTGGCCGTCGTGGCCGCAGGCGTGCATCACGCCGGTGAAGCCGGAGCGGTACTCCTTGTTACCGTCTTCCTCGATCGGCAGCGCGTCCATGTCCGCGCGCAGGAGCAGCGTGCGTCCGCCGGCGGCGCTGCCGATCATGGCGACGACGCCCGTCTCGGCCACGCCGGTGGTGGGCGCGAGGCCGAGCCCGCGCAGGGTCTCGGCGATGACCCCCGCCGTGCGCTTCTCCTGGAAGCCGAGCTCGGGATGGCGATGGAAGTCGCGGCGCAGGCGGATGAGCCCCTGGCGCTCCTGTGCGGTGAGACTCGGGCTCAGGGTGTCCATGCGCCTCCCTGCCGCCCGCGGCGGCTAGCTGATGAACTCCACGGCGATCGGCCGTTCGAGGTAGCCGCGCTGATGCGCGCGCTCGAGGAAGAGCGCGATGCTGCGCCGCCCGCGCTCGCCGTAGTCGAGCGTGAGCGCGTTGACGTACATCCCCACAAAGCGGTCGGCGAGGGCCAGATCCAGCCCACGCCCGAAGCCGAGCGCGTAAGCCACCGCCTCGTCTCGGTGCGCCAGCCCGTAGGCGATGCTCGCCTTGAGAATCCCGTTCAGTTCGCGCATGCGCGCGGGGCCGAGATCGCGGCGCACGGCGTTGCCGCCGAGGGGCAGCGGCAGGCCGCCGGTTTCGGCGCCCCACCAGACACCGAGGTCGAGCAGCAAGGCCAGCCCCTCGCTCGCGTAGGTGAGCTGCCCCTCGTGGATGATGAGCCCGGCGTCGAACTCCCCGGCCGCCACGGCCTCGGTGATGCGATCGAAGGGGAGCACCGTGTAGTCGAAGTCGCCGATCGCCAGGCGCAGGGCGAGAAAGGCGCTGGTCAGCGTGCCGGGCACGGCGATCTTGTGCCGCGTGGCCTCGGCGAGCGTGAGGCCCGGACGCGCGACCAGCATGGGGCCGTAGCCGTCGCCCATGCTGGCCCCGCAGGCGAGCAGCGCGTAGCGATCCTGCAAGTAGGCGTAGGCGTGGATCGACACGGCGCTGATGTGCAGCTCGCCGGCCAGCGCGCGGCGGTTGAGCGTCTCGATGTCCTGCAGGATGTGCGTGAAGCGATAGGGCCCCGCGTTGACGAAGCCCTTGGCGAGGCCGTAGAACATGAAGGCGTCGTCGGGGTCGGGGCTGTGGCCGAGCAGGATCTCGAGCGCGTCCGCGGGGGCGGGCATGGCAACTCCGGGTCGTGGGGGAAAAGGCAGGCGCCGAGAGGCTAGCAGATCGCGGGGGCCTGCGGCAAGGCGCCCGCGCCCCACGCGGCGATTGCGCAGCGCGCCTCTTCCGGATGGCGCCGCCATTTGCTAGACTGCCTCGGTCGGCGCGGCAGGGACGCCCGCCGCTCAGCGTTAGGGATCGAGAGGTTCATGAAGCACGGCGAGTTCATCCGGGTTTGCTCCCTCGACGAAGTGCCCGCGGGCGAGGCGCGCGCCTTCACCGTCGAGGGCTACGACATTGCCATCTTCAACACCGGCGACGAGCTCTACGCCATCGAGAACCGCTGCCCGCACATGGGCGCCGAGCTGGCCGAGGGCGAGATGATCGACCGCACCGTCTGCTGCCACGAGCACGGCTGGGTGATCGACCTGGAGACCGGCGAGGTGGTGGACCAGGAGGAATCGGGCGTCGCCACCTTCCCCGTGCAGGTGAAGGACGGCGAGATCCTCGTGCAGCTCGCCTAGCCGCGGGGCCCGCCGACCAGCGCCGCCAGCTCCGCGGCATAGAGATTCACGCACAGCTCGAAGAGCCGCTTGCCCTTCTCGGCGCTGGCCAGGGAGGGGTCGCTGTACATGCGGCCGTCGGGGAAGAGGCGCCGGAACTCGCCCGGTCCCAGCGGCCACTCGTGCGCGGGCTTGTCTGGCGCGACCGGCGCGAGCGGCGCGACCGCGCGCGGGAAGAGGTGCATCGTGATGCTGATCTCGGCGGGCGTGGCGTGGTCGCCGTTGCGCTCGCCGATGAGTTCGTCCTCGAGGGCCTTGACCTCGGGCCGCTCCCACCAGCTCCGCCAGATCCAGCGCAGGTCTTCGCGACGCGTGAGCAGGTCGCTGGCCGCCGCCGAGGCGGCTGGCGTATTCCCGCCGTGCCCGTTGACGAAGTAGAAGGTGCGAAAGCCATGCCGTGCGAGCGACTCGACGGTATCCGTGAGCAGCTTGCCGTAGCCCGCGGCCGTGAGGCTGGCCGTGCCCGGGAAGCCGAGGTGGTGCTGGCTCATGCCGACGGCGAGCACCGGATGCACCAGCACGCCGCAGCGCTCGCCGATCGCCAGGGCCAGGGCCTCGGCGATCAGGTGGTCCGTGCCGATCAGACCGTTCGGCCCGTGCTGCTCGGTGGCGCCGGTGGGGATGATGATCGCGTCCTTCCCGCGCAGGTAGGCCTCCACCTGGGACCAGGTCAGCAGGGCGAGACGCATGGCGGGCCTCCTCGGGGTTGTCGGCCCAGGCTGCGCGAAGCGGCGGCCGCCTGGCAAGCGGATTTGCATGGGCCGCGCGCCGTGCTATCATTCAGTGTCTCGGGCGGGGAGGTTGAAGATGCGTGGAGTCGCCCTGGTCGCTCTGCTGCTTCTGCCAGGCGCCGCGCCGGCGGCCATCTACCACCTCGAAGCCGACGGCAGCGGCGACTTCCCGACCATCGCCGCCGCGCTGGCCGTGGCCACGGCCGGCGATGTCGTCGAGCTCGGTTGCGGCACCTACTACGAGCACGACCTCGTCATTCCCACCGGCGTCACACTGCGCAGCGAGGGCGGCGTCGCCTCGTGCGCCACGATCGACGCGCAGCAGCAGGGGCGAGTGCTCCAAGGACGCCCGGCCGAGTTGTCTGGACTGACCATCCGCAACGGTTGCCTGGGCACGATGAACGGTGCCTTCGGAGCCGGCGCCTATCTGGGTGCCGCAGTCAGCATCCTGAACTGCAGCTTCTTGGATAACCTGATTGATCCGAGTCCCAATGGCAAAGGAGGGGGACTCTACCAGTACAGCGGTCACGCGCATCTCGTTGCCTGCCAATTCAAGGGCAATACCGCCAATCATCATGGAAGCGGCGCGCACTTCGACAGATCCGCAGAGCTGAGCTTCTGCCACTTCGAAGGCGATGATCTGAAGATTGGCGGGAGTCATCCGGCACCTGGCAGCCGCCTCGATGGCTGCGTGCTCCTGGACTGCAACGTTAGTCTTTCGGTGCCCTCCCCAAAGATTCGCAACTGCGTTCTGGCCCGAGGTCGGCTGTGGCTCTGGTGGGATCCCTGGTCGGAAGTCGAGATCTTGGGCACTACTTTAGTCGAGGAAGAGGTGCTTTGGTGGGGGGGTAACCTCGTGCTGAGCATGCATGGGTGCCTTCTCAGTGCCAGCTCTATCCAGATGGTTCTGTTTCCAGTCGAGGTCGAGAATGCAACCTGCAACGACTTTCATGACACCCAGATAACGGGCGGGATCGCAGATTGGCTCGGCCACTTCGGAAACATCTCAGCCGATCCACTCTTCTGCGACGCCCCCGGGGGCGACTACCGCCTGCACGCGAACTCGCCCTGCGCGCCGGCAGGCAACGCGTGCGGCGCCCTGATCGGTGCGCTACCGGTGGGCTGTGACGCCACGGGCATCGAAACGAAGAGCTGGAGCAGTATCAAGGCGCTTTACTAGGGAGGAGGAGGCAGTCGCATGCGAGTTCTGACCGCTATTGCCCTCCTGGTTGGCCTGGCCGCGACCGGCACGGCCCAGGAGATCGATCCCATCAACATGCACGCCTTCCTCTTGGATGATCACCCATTCACGATCGCACCCTGCGGCGGCGATCCCATGCCGGTGCTCGACATCATCCTCGAGGATAGCGGCAACAATCCCATCGAGGTGATCGCGAGCGATATCTGGCTCGACTCCCCGCCGTCCATGCTCGACTTCTGCTGGGCGGTGATTGCGGACAGCTCGACCTTCCGTCCGGACCCTGGGCACACGACGATCAGCGGCGAGATCCATGGCGGACTGCAATCGCTGTCGATCTGCGCGGCAGCGCAAGTGGACGTGATCGCCATCGGCTATGTCATCGGGCGCTTCGATCTCCAGGTCAACAGCCCCGACCTGAACGGCGACCGAGAGGTTACAGTTGCCGACTTCGGCCTCTTCGCGGGGCGCTTCCAGACCAGCGATCCCTGCGCGGACTACAACGAGGATGGCTTCGTCTCCGTGGCCGACTTCGGGCTCTTCGCCGGCTGGTTCGGGGACTGCGTCTGCGTTCCCTGAGGCCGCCCATCCACTAAGATGACCCCCGGCTCCGATTGGTGTTCTGCCCGCCCGGCTTGCGCGGCGGCGCAGGGCTTGCTACGATTTCCAGGCACAACCCCAGCCGCCGGATCCAGCCGCATGCTGCTCGCCCTTCGCCATCGTGCCTTCGCCCTCGTCGCGCTGCTCTTTCTGCTCAGCGCATCGGCGGTCGATCTTTGCCGGCACGGGCTGGGGGGCGCGCCGGCGGAGGCGGGAGTGCCGCCGACGGCGTCGGCCTTTGCCTGCGGCGATTGCGGTGACTGCTGCGAGAGTGGCGCCGGCGGCGAAGCCGATCACTGCCACGCCTGCCTCTGCGCTTGCCACAGCGTCGGCGTGCTCGCCGCGGCGGGTGGACTCGCTTCCAATCTGAGCGCGGCACCGATCGCCGCGACACCGGCGCCCCAGCGCGCCGCTGGCTTCCACGCAGCGCTCGAGCGGCCACCCCTGGCCTCCTGATTCCCTCGTCAAAGCCATCGCCCGGCCCCCGCAAGGAGGCCCGGATGCCCTTTGCCCTGCGGAAGCGGAGGAGGCCATGCCTCGAGATGCGGCGCGCCTCGCGCGCGCCTTCGCCCTGTTCATCGTTGCGCCGGCGCTCGCGCAGGCTGCCGAAGGTCCGATCCTGCGCTGGGAGGACCTCCGCGCGCAGATCGCTGCGCAGCCCGAGTTGCTCGCGGCCCGCGCCGCGCTCGACGCGGCGACGGGCGCCAGCGACGCCATCGCGCTGCCCAATCCCGAACTCGAGCTGGCCCGCGGTCGCGCCGAAACACTCGCGCCCGAGGAGCCGGCCGACGCCGATACCTGGGAGCTGGCCCTCAGCCTGTCGCTGCGGCCCTGGGGACCCTGGCGCCACGAGCGCGCCGCGGCGCGCGCGGAGCGGGACGCCGCCGCGGCCGAGCTGGACGCCGCACGCCGCGCGCTCACGCGCGACCTCGCCGCGCGCTTCTGGCAGGTCGCCCACGACCAGCGCCAGGAGCGTTTGCTCGTCGAGACCGAAGCGCAGCTTGCGCGCCTCGTCGAGATCGCCGCCTTGCGCGTCCAGCTCGGCGAGGCGCGTCCCCTCGAGCCTTTGCGCCTGGAGATGGAACTCGAGACCCTGCGCGCCGAGATCCGCGCCGCCGCGGGCGCGGCCCGCCTCGCCCGCGAGGCGCTGGGCCGGCGTCTCGGCCTCGAGCCCGCGGCCGATTTCAGCGTGGACGCCGACTGGGACACGCTGCCGCCCCTGCCGCCGCCGGCCGCGGCGGACGCCCCCGCGCATCCCGCGCTGCTCGCCGCGACGGCGCGCGGCAAGGGTGCCGATGCCGCCTTCGCTGCGGCGCGCGCGGAGCGCTGGCCGGGCCTGCGCCTGGGCGCCTACCGCGCCCGCGAGCTGGACAGCGAAAGCGAGGGTCTCAGCCTTGCTCTCGAGCTGCCGCTCTTCGATCGGCGCGGCGGAGCCGTCACCCGCGCGCGCGCCGAGGCGACGCTCGCCGAGCAGGAGCGAGCGCTCGTCGCCCGCGAACTCGCCGACGCGCTCGCCGCCGCCGACGCGGAAGCCCGGCTCGCCCGCGAGCGCGCCCAGGGCCTGCGCCAGGCCGTGCTGCCCCGCGCCGCGCAGGTGCTCGCCGCCGCCGAGGCCGAGTACCGCGTGGGCGAGACCGACCTCGTCACCCTGCTGGACGCCCGCCGCGCCCACGCCGACACCGAGAGCGACTTGCTCGCCGCCGAACTCGCCTATCGCCTGGCCCTCGCCGAGCTCGAGGCCCTCATCCCGGGAGACGACCATGACTAGCACCGCGATCCTGCGCCTGGCCGCGCTGGCTCTCTTCATCGCCCTCGCCGGCTGCCAGAATGCGCCGCCCGAGGGCGCCGCCGTCGCCCAGACCGACAGCCGCGAACCCGCCGACGCGCACGATCGCGGCGAGGTCGACACCCACGATCATGGCGAGGGCGAGGGCTCGGACCTCGACCGCCCGGTAGCGGAGCTCTTCGCCGCGCGCTGCGAGCACGACCTGCTCACCCACGCGTGCACCGAGTGCCGCTACGAGGTGGGCGTGGCGCGCGTGCCCGCCGAGCTGATCGCCGACGGTCTCATCACCACGGCGCAGGCGGCCGAGCGGGCCCTGCCCGAGGTGATCGAGCTGCCCGGCGAGATTCGCTTCGACGAGCACCGCATCGCGCACCTGATGCCGCAGGTCACCGGCGTCATCGAGGCCGTGCAGGTGGAGCTCGGCAGCCGCGTCGCTGCCGGCGCAGCGCTCCTGGAGATCGCCAGCGCGGAGCTGGCCGCCGCCGAGGCCGACTACCTGGCCGCGATCACCGAGGAGTCGCTGGCCACGCGCGCCCAGGCGCGACTCACGGCCCTGCGCGCGGCGAAGATCGCCAGCGAGCGCGAGACGCTCGAGACCGAGCAGCGCCTGGCTGCGGCGCGCATCACGAGCGCAACGGGTCGCCAGCGCCTGGTCGCGCTCGGGCTCGGCGAGATCGAGCTCGGCGCCCTCGTCGCCGGCGGCGCGCTGCGCGCGGACGGCCGACTCGTCCTGCGCGCGCCCTTCGCGGGCGAGATCCTCGCCCTGCACGCCGTGCGCGGCGAGCAGGTCGCGCCCGGCGGCGAGCTCGCGCTGCTCGGCGACACGGCGCAGCTCTGGGTCTGGGTGGACGTCTACGAGGCCCAGCTCTCGCGGCTCGAGGCCCTGCGCCGGGCCGGCCCCGTGCCCGTGAGAGTCAGCGTGCCTGCCTACCCAATGCACGAGTTCGTCGGCCGGCTCGATCTGATCGGCAGCACGATGGACGAGACAACCCGCACCGTGAAGTCGCGCATCCGCATCGGCAACTCGGAGGGCCGCCTGCGCCCCGGCATGTTTGCGACGGTGCGCATCGCCCTGCCCGGCGCGGGCCGCGCGCTCGCCGTGCCCGCCGACGCGCTGCTGGCGGACGCGGGCCGCGACTTCGTCTTCGTCCACCACGCGGACGACTACTTCGTGCGCCGTCCGGTGCAGGCGGGCCGGCGCTGGGACGGCCAGGTCGAGATCCTCGCGGGGCTCGCGCCCGGCCAGACCGTGGCCGCCGCCGGCGCCTTCCTCCTCAAGTCCGACGTCCTGCGCTCCAAGATGGGCGCGGGCTGCGCGGATTAGGGGGCGCTACATGGCAATCACGAAGTGGCTCCTCGCCAATCGCTTCCTGGTGCTGATCGCGACGGGCGTTCTCGTCGTCGCCGGCCTGCTGGCCTGGCGGCACCTGCCGATCGACGCCTTCCCGGACGTGACCAGCACGCAGGTGATGATCCTCAGCCAGGCGCCGGGCCTCGCGGCCGTCGATGTCGAGGAGCGCGTCAGCTACCCGATCGAGCAGGTGATGCGCGGCCTGCCGCGGGTGACCGAGGTGCGCTCGCTGTCCAAGGCGGGCCTCTCGCAGGTCGTCATCATCTTCGAGGACGGCGTCGACACCTACTGGACGCGGCAGCTCGTCTTCGAGCGCCTCGCGATGGCGCGCGAGCAGCTCCCGCCCGGCGTGGAGCCGGAGCTGGGACCGATCAGCACCGGCCTCGGCGAGATCTTCCAGTACACGCTCGAGGGCGAGGGGCTGGACCCGATGGAGCTGCGCACGCTGCAGGATTGGCTGGTCGCGCCGCTGCTGAAGCCCATCCCCGGCGTGAACGAGGTGAACAGCTTCGGCGGACAGGTGAAGCAGTACCAGGTGCTCGTCTCGCCGGAGAAGCTGCTCAAGTACGGGCTGACCGTGAACGAGGTGGCCGAGGCCGTGGCGGCCAACAACGCCAACGCGGGCGGTGGCGTGATCGTGCAGGGCTGGGAGCAGGTCTACCTGCGCGGCGTGGGGCTGCTCGGGGACATCCCCGACATCGAGCGCATCGTGCTCAAGGCCGAGGGCGGCTCGCCCGTGCACCTCGCCGACGTGGCCGAGGTGGTCATCGGCGCCGAGCCGCGGCAGGGCGCAGTCACCCGCGACGGTAAGGGCGAGGTCGTGGCCGGCATGATCATCATGCTCAAGGGCGAGAACGCGCAGGAGGTGGTGGAACGCGTGCAGGCGGCGGCGGCGCGGATCGGCGATGCGCTGCCCGATGGCGTGCGCCTGAGCGTCTTCTACGACCGCAGCTCGCTGATCGAGGCCTGCATCGAGACGGTCATGGACGCCCTCCTCGAGGGTGGGCTGCTCGTGATCCTCGTGCTGTTCCTCTTCCTCGCCGAGCTACGCACGGCGCTGATCGTGGTCTTCACGCTACCCCTCACCTTTCTCGTCGCGTTCATCGTCATGGGCCGCGTGGGTCTCTCCTCGAACCTGATGAGCCTGGGCGGCCTCGCCTTCTCGGTGGGCATGGTGGTGGACGCCTCGATCGTCGTCGTGGAGAACGTGCGGCGGCACCTCGCCCACCGCCGCCGGCCGGAGCACCGGCGGCAGATCATCGCCGAGGCCATCGCCGAGGTGGCGCGCCCGGTGTCCTTCTCGGTACTGATCATCGCGCTGATCCTGGTGCCGCTATTCACGCTGCAGGGGATCGAGGGCAAGCTATTCGCGCCGCTGGCCCTGACCATGCTGATCGCGCTGCTCGTCTCGCTGGCGGTGGCGCTCACCGTTGTGCCCGTGCTGGCCGACGTACTCCTCAAGCAAGCGCCCGAGCGGGAGTTCGGCTTCATCCGGCGCTTCCACGGCGGCTACCTCGCGCTGCTCGGGCGCGCGCTGCGGCGTCCCCGCGTCACGCTGGGGATCTCCCTCGCGGTGCTCCTCGGCTCGGCCGCGCTCACGCCGCTCGTCGGCACGGAGTTCATGCCGCCACTCGACGAAGGTTCGCTGGCGATCAACGTCGTCCGGCTGCCGAACGCCTCGCTGGCGGGCTCGGTGCGCGTGGCCGAGCACCTGGAGCGGCGCCTGCTGCGCTTCCCCGAGGTGGAGACGGTGGTCAGCAAGACAGGCCGCGCGGAGATCTCCGAGGACCCGATGGGCCCGGAGCAGACCGACCTCTTCGTCATGCTGAAGCCGCGCAAGGCCTGGGGGACGGGGCGCAGCAAGGCCGAGCTGGTCGCCGCCATCCAGGCCGACCTGGCTGCGGTGCCCGGCCTGCGCTACTCCTTCTCGCAGCCCATCGCCCTGCGCGTGAACGAACTGATCTCGGGCGTGAAGAGCGATCTTGCCGTGAAGGTCTTCGGGCCCGACCTCGCCGTGCTCAAGGACTTCGCCGACCGCGCGGCCGCGCTGATGGGCGGGGTGAGGGGCGCGGCCGACGTCAAGGTCGAGCAGGTCTCGGGGATGAACCAGCTCGACGTCGTCATCGACCGCGCGGCGCTCGCCCGCTACGGCCTCAGCGTGGACGCGGTCAACGCCACGATCGAGACGGCCATCGCCGGCCAGGAGGCGAGCCGGATCATCGAAGGGCAGCGGCGCTTCGCGCTCGTCGTGCGCTTTCCCGAATCGGCGCGGAGCGACGCGGCGGCGGTCGGCGGCTTGCTCGTCGCCGCGCCGGGCGGCGAGCGCGTGCCCCTGCGCCAGCTCGCCCAGTTCCGGCTCACGGAGGCGCCGGCGCAGATCAGCCGCGAGGACGGCCTGCGCCGCGTGGTGGCGGAGGCCAACGTGCGCGGCCGCAATCTCGGCGGCTTCGTGGCGGAGGTGCAGGCGGCCCTGGCGCCGCTGGTCGCCACGCTGCCCAGCGGCAGCTTCGTCGAGTACGGCGGCCAGTTCGAGAACCAGCAGCGCGCCATGCGCCAGCTCGCGATCGTCGTGCCGATCGCGCTGCTCCTGATCCTCGTCCTGCTCTTCATGGCGCTCGGCTCGGTGACGAACTCGCTGCTCGTGCTGCTCAACCTGCCCTTCGCGCTGGTGGGCGGCGTGCTGGCCGTGCTCGCCTTCGGCATGGCCCTCTCGGTATCGGCGGCGGTGGCCTTCATCGTGCTGCTCGGCATCGCCGTGCAGAACAGCGTCGTGCTGGTCGCCTTCTTCCGCCAGCTGCGCGAGCAGGGTGAGTCGGCGCTGGACACCGTGCTCAAGGGCTGCGACTTGCGCTTTCGCCCGCTCTTCATGACCGCCCTCACCAGCTTCATCGGCCACCTGCCGATGCTTTTCGCCACCGGCTCTGGCGCGGACATCCAGAAGCCACTGGCGGTGGTGGTGATGGGCGGCCTGATCACCTCGACCCTGCTCACGCTGATCGTGCTGCCGGTTATCTACCACCTGCTCGCCAGCCGGTTCGCGCGGCGCGAGGCAGGCGCCGCGCCCTAGGAGGTTGCGATGAAGGAGATCAAGGCGCTGATCCGCCCCGCCGTCGTGTCGCGCGTGATCGATGCGCTCCACGAGAGCGTCGAGCTGCCCGGTATCACCGTGTCGGCCGTGACCAGCTTCGGGCGTCAGCCGCCAGCGGGTGCGTCTGCGGCAACGCACGACGACGAAGCGATGACGAAGATCGAGATCGCCGTGCCGGACGCGCTGGTGGCACAGGCCGTCGAGAGCCTCGCTAAGGCCGCGCACACGGGCAGTGCGAGCGACGGGAAGATCTTCGTGTTCGCCGTCGAGGACGCTCTGCGGATTGCGTCGGGCGAACGGGGAGAAGCGGCACTCTGAGGCCGGGTGCCGATGCGGGAAACGTGGGGGGAGTTTCGAGCGCGGACTCACAGGCGGATGCGCCCCAGGTTGCTCGGCGAGGCGCCGGCCGCCGCGTCGGGTTGGCGGCGCCTGCCAGCGGCCGGCGGCAACTGCATGGCTCCTCGGAAAGGGGAATGACTCCGGCACGCGCCTTGCTATTTCTTCGGTCGCGCAAAGGAGGTTTCACCATGCGGCCACCTGCCTGGCGATCGGCGCCGTTGCGCCTGGCGTCGCTGATGGTGCTTGCGGGCCTGCTCGGGGGCCCAGGGTCGGCATCAAGTGCGCGAGCGGGCGAAGCGGGCGTCGCGCCCGCAGCTCCGGATTCGACGGCGGCCCTGCACGGCAAGAATGCCCGTCGCGCGGATCGCTTCAAGCGCTTGGTCGCCAATTTCAAGGGCGATCGCCTGGCGATCTACCAGCAGTACGGCTACCCCGCCTATCGCTACTTCGAGCTGAAGTTCAGCACGCGGACCGAGCACTGGATCTATCTGGTGGAGGACCTGGAGTTCGTCTTCGAGGGCGACCGCCTCGTCGCCCGCCAGTAGCGGCGAGTTCGGCGCCCGTTTGACGGCCGCCCCCGGCGCGGCTATGCTGATGCCACAGCGCAGGAGGTGCAGCATGGCCAAGGTGGGAGTCGTCCTCTCGGGCTGCGGGGTTTTCGACGGCAGCGAGATCTACGAGACCGTCGCCACCCTGCTGGCCTTGGACCGAGCCGGCGCCGAGGTGGTCGCGGCCGCGCCGGACCTGGATTTCGACGTCGTCGACCACTACACGGGCAAGGCCACGGGCGAGCGGCGGAACGTCCTCGTCGAGTCGGCGCGCATCGTGCGCGGCAAGATCAAACCGCTCGCCGAGCTGCGGGCGGCAGAGATCGACGCCATCATCCTGCCCGGCGGCTTCGGCGCCGCCAAGAACCTCTCGGACTTCGCGAGCCAGGGCGCCAAGGCGGCGGCCATGCCCGAGCTTGCCCGCCTCCTGCGCGAGCTGCGCCAGGCCGGCAAGCCGATCGGCGCCATCTGCATCGCGCCGGCGGTGCTGGCGGCGGCCTTCGAGGAGGAGCGCCTGGCGCCGACCCTCACCATCGGCGACGACAGGAAGACCGCAGCAGCGCTCGAGGCGAAGGGCGCCCGACACCAGTCCTGCCCGGTGCGCGAGTTCGTCGTCGACGAGAAGAACAAGATCGTGACGACCCCGGCCTACATGCTGGCCAACCGCGTGAGCGAGGCGGCCGAGGGCATCGAGAAGCTGGTGGCGGCCGTGCTGCGCCTGGCCGGGACGCGATGAGCCTGCTCGACGAGGACGTTGCGGCCTACTTGCGAGGCCTGGCCCTGACGGACGAGGATCCCCTGCTCGCCGAGATGCATGCGCTGGCCCTCGAGCGCAGCTTCCCGATCGTCGGGCCCGAGGTGGGGCGCTTCCTCGCGCAGCTCGTCCACTTGCTGCGGGCCAGACGCGTCTTCGAGATGGGCTCGGGTTTCGGCTACAGCGCGCTCTGGCTGGGGCGCGCCCTGCCCGAGGACGGCGAGCTCGTCTGCACGGACGGCGACGCTGCCAACCTGGAACGCGCGCGCGGCTTCCACGCGCGCGCGGGCATCGCCGGCAAAGTGAGCTACCTGCGCGGACACGCGCAGGACCTGCTCGCCGTGACGCCGGGGCTCTTCGACCTCATCGTCTGCGACATCGAGAAGGAAGAGTATCCGGAGCTGCCTGAACTGCTGCGCGGCCACCTGCGCGTGGGGGGCGCCGTCCTCGTCGACAACCTGCTCTGGGACGGGCGCGTCGCCGACCCCGAGGACGAGGAGCCGAGCACGCTCGGCGTGCGCGCCTACACGCGGCGGATGTGGGAGAACCCGGAGTACCTTTCGAGTCTGCTGCCGGTGCGCGACGGGGTGGGCCTGAGCATACGCCTGCGC
>VGXI01000050.1 GCA_016873475.1 bacterium
TTTTCCCTGAGTTCCGGTTCCTACATTCTGTAGTCCCGCTTACCGACAGCCACGCCGGGCTGTCGGAGACTCGGGCTTTCTCACCCCTCGCCCAGCAACTCAACCAGGAGGCTAGCATGCAGTCCTCTCACCCCTGCGCCGCCTTGCTGCGCGCCCTGCTCGTGGGGCTCTGCCTGGCGGCAGCACTGCCCGCACTGGCGGACGCACCCGATCGCGGCGCGCCGGCACCGGCCACCCAGGCCGACGGCGCCGAGGCCAACCCGGCGCCTGCCCTGCCCGCGGACGCCACGGCCGAAGTGCCCTTCATCGGCCCGCTCGAGCTGCTCACCTTGAGCCCCGTCGACCCGCTGGACCGCGGCTCCGACTTCACCGACGCCGGCCTCGGCCGCGGCCTTGCCGCGCCGACGGCGCTCGAGCAGAGCAAGCTCGCGCTGGCCCGCGCGGCCGTCGAGGCCTCGCGCGCGGCGGGCACGCTCTACGCGATCGGCCCGCGCCCGGTCGACCTCGGCGATATCGACGCCCTGCGCGCGGCCAAGCTCGATCGCCTGCGCAGTCAGGCTCCGGTGCCCACGCCCGCGCAGGCGGGTGCCTCGGGCGTCGGCGGCGGGCTCGCGCCCATCCAGCTCATCGGTCCCGCCGAGCCCACGGCCGAAGAGCTCGCCAAGCTGCAGGGCATCGCGCCGCGTCCGGCCGTGCCGGCCGAGAGCGAGCCCGCGGCCCAGCCGACCGGCGATCCCTCGCAGAAGGCGGAGGTGCAGCGATGAAGCCGCTCCGCCTGATCCTCTGCCTCGCGCTGCTCGCCCTCGCGAGCGGCAACGTGCTCGCCGATCCGCTCGCGCCCAGCCGCGGCCAGTCCAGCGCCGAGGACATCCTCGCCGCGCGCCTCGCCGCCGCGCAGAGCTCGCTGGTGAACGCCGATCCCTCGACCTGGGAAGACGTCGAAGGGATGGCCGAGCAGGCCGCGCTCGGGGACGCCGTCGGCGGCCGAGCCAACGACGACAACGACACCGCGCACTACGGACGCGGCAGCACGCTCATCATCCACGTCTTCATCAGCCACGACGGCGGGACCTGGACCGGGGACGACATGAACACGGCCAACGCCAAGACCGAAGTGGCGAAGGACTACTACCTGGACAACGCGCCCAGCGAGGCCAATCTCAGCTTCGACAGCTCGGGCGGCTTCTACTGGTACTATCACGCCGATCTGCCCTACACGATTGGCTACAGCGGCACGAACGACACCGTCGTCAACGACGCCCTCGCGGCGATCGGCTTCGGCGATGGCGACGGCGACGGCAGCCGCGTCGACGACATGACGATGTACCTGCAGAACTGGAACGGCGGCTACGACAACGTGATCGCCGCCTTCGAGGTCCACGTCAACGGCCGCGCCTGGGCCAGCTACGGCACCGCGCAGATCCGCCTCTACCTGGACAGCGACGGCAACGTCTGGGCGCACGAGATGGGTCACAGCTTCGGCGCCTGCGACGAGTACGTCGAGAGCGGCATGTGCAACGGCGGCATCAACTGCGGCCTCTGCCAGAGCTGGTACCTGAGCTACAACGTCGACAACGGCAACTGCCAGCTCGCGAGCTGCCCGATCGACGTCAGCTGCCTGATGATCAACAACACCTTCAGCAACATCTGCGACTACACGCGCAAGCACTGGGCCTGGTGGGACACGCCGGGCGGCATCAACTACCTGGACGACGTCAAGCGCCGCACGACGGGCAGCAACTTCGTGATGATCTACCAGCTCTATCACGACGGCTGGTTCTCGTGGAACAACGTGGACAACGGGATGGTGATCCACCAGCTGTGGAACACCTGGTCGGTGATCGGCCTGCGCAGTCCGGCGAGCGCGGACTACGACCCCTATCTCTACCTGGACAACAACCACAACAACTACGTCGCCAACTCCTACACCGGCTATCCGGTGGACTTCATCGTCGGCGACTACAACCACAACCGCATCGGCAACGAGCACATCGAGGTGCGGCGCTACTCGGGCGACACCGCGAACTACAACCTCACCTTCGAGAGCGGCACCGGCATGCTCTACGCGGACGGCATCTCGCGCGGCGTGAGCTGGGGCAGCTACCAGGTGGTGCGCGTCTGGGATGTGCCGCTCTTCGCCGGCGAGGAGCTGACCTTCTACGGCTGGAACCTGAGTGCGGGGATGGACATCGGCCTCGCGCTCTTCAAGAGCAACGGCACGACCTACTTCGCCGGTCGCACGAGCGCGGTCGCCACGGCCGACAGCTACGGCGCGGGCGGCGGCGAGTCCTTCACCTACACGGTGCCGGCGGATGACGTCTACGGCCTCGTCGCCTGGTCGAACAGCACGGTCAATGGCAGCTTCGAGATCCAGATCGGGCCGGCGCCCTACACGCTGGTCGAGGAGACGCCCTTCTTGTCGGGCCTCGACCTGCGCCTGTTCAACTACGACCCGAACGCGCATTACTGGTCGGTGGTCGGCACGCGGCCCTACGACGGCAACGACGTCGCCTGCGGGCTCTACGCCGACGAGAACTACCAGAACCTGCTCCAGACCTCGGGCAACTACATCCCCGGCTCGCCGGAGTTCGTCGCCGTCGACTACTACGTCACGCCCTGGAGCCGCGACCACTGGCGGGTGAATCGCACGAGCGGCACCGGCTTGCACACCAGCGAGTGGGAGCACAACCCCGACTTCATCAGCGGATACACCGGTGACCTCACCTGGAACTACGACCACGTCGCCAAGATCTGGGACTTCTACGCCACCGGCGGGCAGAACTACTTCTTCCGCCAGTACCAGTCCGATGCCGACCTCAACACGGCGATCTACGCCTACAGTTCAAGTGACGGCGATGCCTACAAGGGCCGCGGCGACTTCATCGCTCTGTCGAACTACCACCTGCCGGCCGACGGCGGCGAGTGGTTCAACGTGACGCCCACCATCGGCGGCTGGCTCGGCTTCGTCCAGACGACCGAGGACGAGAACGGCGGCGACTATAGCGTGATGGCCGGCCCGGACATCGCCCTCACCGAGGACGCCGTGGTCACGCGCTACGACGAGGTCGTCTTCGGCAGCAACACGATCCCCTCGATGTGGTGGACGGCCTTCGGCGTGCGTCCCTCGCCCGGCGATGAGGCCAGCATCTGGCTCTACGGCGATGACGCTTACACGATCAGCACGCTCGCCGCGAACGACCAGTACGGCGGCGGCGTGGAGTTCGTCGTCGGGGACTACAACCACATCGGCAGCGGCATGACGACCTACCCGCGCATCTACCGGCGGGCGGGCTACAGCGCCATGGACATCGAGTGGGAAGGCGGCGGCGAGAGCCTCTACTTCCCGCCCGGCAGCGCCGTCTTCTACGACTACGACTGGCCGGCGGGCGATGTCGTCGAGGTCTGGGACATCTGGCTCTATGCGGGCGACCAGCTGCACCTGGAGGTGCAGGACCTCTCGCGCGGGGTGCTCGACCTCGGCGTCGCGCTCTTCGCCTCCAACGGCGCCGCCTACTACGCGAACGAGGAAGGGGCGGCGGTGAGCTCGGACATCGCCGGGATCGGCGGCGAGGAGTCGATCGACCTCACCGCCGATCACAACGACTGGTACGGGCTGGTCGTCTTCAACCAGAACGACAACGGGGGTGCCTACCGGATCACCGTCCAGGACGGCACCACGGTGGCCGCCGGCGAGCTGCCGCTGCCGCAGGTCTTCGCGCTGCGCGCGGCCTCCGCGAATCCCTTCGCGGATGCGGTGACGCTGCGCTACAGCCTGCCCAAGGACAGCGACGCGGCGATCGAGATCTTCGACGTCAGCGGCCGCCGCGTGCGCAGCCTGCTCGCGGGTCGCGCGCCGGCCGGCGAGCACCTGCTCGCCTGGGACGGCAAGAGCGACGCCGGCGAGCGCCTGCCCGGCGGCGTCTACCTGGCCCGCCTCAAGGCCGGCGGCGAGTCGCACACGGCCAAGCTGGTGCGCGTGCGCTAGTCGCCTGCGGAATCGGGATTGCAGAGGGGCCGCCGGCGCTTGCCGGCGGCCCTTCGTGTGGGGAGGCCATCGGCGGCGTGGCGCCGACTAGTCGACCACGCAGCGAAAGCCGATGCTATTCGAACGATGGCCCGGCCCGTTGGCGTTGTAGCTGCGAGTCGCCACGGTGCAGGTGATCGCGGCACCGATGCAGAAGCCACCGCGCAGCAGCCGGAAGGTCTGGGTCGACGCGGGGCCCTTGGGGTCCGTCGTCCCGCCGGCGGGATAGATGTTGCCGAACCAGTCCCAGCACAGCTCGCCGACGTTGCCGCTCATGTCGTAGAGCCCCTCCTCGTTCGCCGACTTCTCGCCCACGCCGTGGGTCGCACTGCCGCTGTTCAGCGCATACCAGGCGACATCGTCGACCGACTCGCTGCCGCTGTAGGTGTAGCCCAGCGAGAGGGAGCCGCCCCGGGCGGCGTACTCCCACTCGGCTTCGGTCGGCAGTCGATAGCCGTTCGCGCCCCACATCACGGCATCGATGTTCAGATCCAGATCGCCGCTGCGATAGACCGTGCTCTGCGAGGCGTCCGTGTAGTAGACGGGTGTGATCCCCGCCATCTCCGAGCGGGCGTTGCACCACTTCACCGTGTCGTACCAGTTCACCATCGTCACCGGCTGGTTCACCCCGCTCCCGTTGGAGCCCCGCTGGCCCGCCGTCAGATCGCTGTAGCCGTGATCCGCCGCCCAGGCGGCGACATCGATCCAGAGTTCGTAGGTCACTTCGTAGGCGTCGATCGCGAAGCCGTCGATCGTGACCGGGATTCCCTGGGCCGAGAAGCTGCCGGCCACGACCACCTGCAGAGTCGGCACGACCACGGCACTGCTGGTCGTGAAGGACCAGACCGGACTCGCGACGCTGCCGCCGTCGGTGGTGACACGCCAGTAGTAGGTTGTGCCGGCGGCCAGTCCCGTGCACGGGTAGGCCGTGCTGCCATGCCCCGTGGTCACCTGTTCGCTGGGCGGATTGCTGTCGTCGAGGTAGACGTCGAAGACGGCTGATGCGGCGCCCGCGCCGGAGCAGCTCCAGCTCAGCGTCGGCGACACGGCGATGCCGTTGGCGGCATCGGCCGGCCATGGGAGCGAGAGCGTGAGCGGCGTGGGGTTGTCGGTCGGGCTGTCGCTCGAGCAACTGAGAAGGCCGAGCGCGATGCCGATGGCGATCAGAGCGCCTGTGATCCTCTTCATCGTTCCTCCTTCACCGCTGCCCACCCGTGGCACGCAGGCGGGCGAGTATGTCGAGGGCGCCGGCGGCTGTCAACGCGAGGCCCCGCGCGCAGCGCCCCCGAGGCGGGGTTCGGACCCGCTGCCGCGGGCGCTCGCAATCCGGACCAGATCCGTACTTTTTCGCCTTGCGCCCCCGGGGGCGGCTTAGTAGCTTCACGGAGCAATCAGTACCGATGCAGTCCAGTTTTTACCAAGCCGCAGGAATTCCATGATCCGCGTCGCCAAGCTGACCGACTACGGGATCGCCCTCATGACCCGCCTCGCCCAGGCGCCGGCCGCCAGCGCCACGGCCCGCGACCTCGCCGAGGCCCTCGGCCTGCCCCTGCCCACGGTGAGCAAGCTGCTCAAGCTGCTCGCCCGGCAGGAGCTGCTGCTCTCGCAGCGCGGGGCCAAGGGCGGCTACAGCCTGGCCCGTCGACCCGAGGAGATCACCCTCGCCGAGCTGGTCGGCGCTCTCGAGGGGCGCGTGGCCGTCACCGAGTGCTCCGCCGAGGCGGGCTGCGCCTGCGAGCTGGAGCCCACCTGCGATGTGCGCGAGAACTGGGGCTGGATCAACCGCCAGGTGATGAGCGCCCTGGAGAACGTCACCCTGCGCGAGATGGCCGGCTCCCTGGCCGGCAAGCCCGGAGGAAACGCCTGATGGCCGAGAACCGCCAGCCCGCGGCCGAGAGCGAGGGGACGCTGGGCGAGAGCGAGCGCCTGCTCCGCGATCTCGCCGCCCAGGACTACAAGTGGGGCTTCGTGACGGACATCGAGGCGGACACCGTGCCGCCCGGCCTGAACGAGGAGGTCATCCGCTTCATCTCGGCCAAGAAAGAGGAGCCCGCCTGGCTGCTCGAGTGGCGCCTGAAGGCCTATCGCCACTGGCTCACGCTGGCGGAGCCACACTGGCCGAAGGTCAAGTACCCGCCCGTCGACTACAAGGCGATCAGCTACTACTCGGCGCCCAAGCAGAAGAAGCAGCTCGCGAGCCTCGACGAGGTGGACCCGGCGCTGCGCGAGACCTACGCCAAGCTCGGCATCCCGCTCGAGGAGCAGAAGCTGCTCGCGGGCGTGGCGGTGGACGCCGTCTTCGACAGCGTGTCCGTGGCCACCACCTTCAAGACGAAGCTGAAGGAGCTGGGCGTCATCTTCCTCTCCTTCTCGGAGGCCGTGCGCGAGCACCCCGAGCTGGTGCAGAAGTACCTGGGCAGGGTCGTGCCGCCCACGGACAACTTCTTCGCGGCGCTGAACTCGGCGGTCTTCACCGACGGCTCCTTCGTCTACGTGCCCAAGGGCCTGCGCTGCCCGATGGAGCTGTCCACCTACTTCCGCATCAATGCGGCGAACACGGGGCAGTTCGAGCGCACGCTGATCGTGGCCGACGAGGGCGCCTATGTCAGCTACCTCGAGGGCTGCACCGCGCCCATGCGCGACGAGAACCAGCTCCACGCCGCGGTGGTCGAGCTCTACGCGCACGCCGACGCCCAGATCAAATACAGCACCGTGCAGAACTGGTACCCCGGCGACAAGGACGGCGTGGGCGGCATCTACAACTTCGTCACGAAGCGCGCGCTCTGCGCCGGCGATCGCGCCAAGGTCTCCTGGACGCAGGTGGAGACGGGCTCGGCGATCACCTGGAAGTACCCGAGCTGCATCCTCAAGGGCGAGGGCTCCGTGGGCGAGTTCTACTCGGTGGCCCTCACGAACAACCGCCAGCAGGCCGACACCGGCACGAAGATGATCCACCTGGGCAAGAACACGCGCAGCACGATCGTGTCCAAGGGCATCTCGGCCGGCCGCGGCGACCAGACCTATCGCGGCCTCGTGCGCATCGCCGGCGGCGCCGAGGGCGCGCGCAACTACACGCAGTGCGACTCGATGCTGCTCGGCGACCGCTGCGGCGCCCACACCTTCCCCACCATCGAGTCCGGCAACCCGTCGGCCAAGGTGGAGCACGAGGCGACCACCACCAAGATCGGCGACGACCAGATCTTCTACTGCAACCAGCGCGGCCTCAGCACCGAGGACGCGGTGTCGATGATCGTGAGCGGCTTCTGCAAGGAGGTCTTCCGCGAGCTGCCCATGGAGTTCGCCGTGGAGGCCCAGAAGCTGCTCAGCGTGAGCCTGGAAGGCAGCGTCGGCTAGCGGCGCGCCCGATTCGCAAGGAGAACCGCCAGCATGCTCGAGATCCGCAACCTGCACGCCGAAGTGGAAGGCAAGCCCATCCTGCGCGGCGTCGACCTGACGATCCGTCCCGGCGAAGTGCACGCCATCATGGGCCCGAACGGCTCGGGCAAGAGCACGCTCGCCCAGGTGCTGGCCGGCAGCGAGGTCTTCACGGTCACGGCCGGCGAAGTGCGCTACGCCGGCGAGGACCTGCTCGCCCTCGCGCCCGAGGAGCGCGCACTGGCGGGCATCTTCCTCGCCTTCCAGTACCCGGTCGAGATCCCCGGGGTGAGCAACCTCTACTTCCTGCGCTCGGCGCTGAATGCGCAGCGCAAGGCGCGCGGCGAGTCCGAGCTGGACGCGATGGACTTCCTCGCCCTCGCCCGCGAGAAGATGCAGCTCTTCGACCTCGACCCCGAGCTGATGAACCGCTCGCTGAACGTCGGCTTCTCGGGCGGCGAGAAGAAGCGCAACGAGGGCTTCCAGATGGCCGTCCTCGCGCCGAAGCTCGCCATCCTCGACGAGACCGACTCGGGCCTGGACATCGACGCGCTCAAGATCGTCGCGCGCGGCGTGAACGCGCTGCGCGGGCCGGACCACGCCGCGCTCGTGATCACGCACTACCAGCGCCTGCTCGAGTACATCGTGCCCGACCGCGTGCACGTGCTTTCGGAGGGACGCATCGTGCGCTCGGGCGGCAAGGAGCTGGCCCTCGAGCTGGAGGCCAAGGGCTACGGCTGGCTGGAGAAGGCCGACCATCCGTCCGCTTGAACCCGCGCCCATCCCTGGAGCCGAAGTGAGCAAGACGAAGCACCCGAATTCGACCGTGAGCGCCGCCGGCCTGCTCGCCGACTTCCCCGCCTTCGCGTCCGCGCGCGCCGAAGCGGCGCCGATCGCCGCCCTGCGCCGCGAGGCCGCCGCGCGCTTCGCGGCGCTGGGCCTGCCGGGCCGCGAGCGCGAGGACTGGAAGTTCGCGGACCTCAGGCCCTTCGCCGCCGCCGGCTGGCGGCCCTTCGCCGAGCAGCCGAGCGCGCCGGCCACGGCCCTCGCCGAGCGTCTCGCGGCGCTGCCCGATCTCGGCGGCCCGCGCCTCGTGCTCGTCGACGGCGTCTACGCGCCCGGCCTCTCGCGGGCCGCGAGTCTGCCCGCGGGCCTCGCGGTGGCGCCGCTGGCGGCGGTCGATCCCGCGCGCCTCCTCGCCGCCGGCTTCGGCCGCCTGGCGAGCCACGCGGACGCCGCCTTCACCGCGCTCAGCGCCGCCTGGTGGCAGGGCGGGCTCTTCCTCACCATCGCGCCGGAGGCCACCTTCGACGCGCCGATCGAGATCGTCCACCTGGCAACGGGCGCCGCCGCCGGCCGCATGCTCGCCCCGCGCCTGCTCGTGGAGGTCGGCCAAATGGGCAGCGCCGCCATAGTTGAGCGCTACCTCAGCGCGGACGACGCCGCGCACTTCACGAACGCGATCGGCGAGCTCAGCCTCGCGGAGGGCGCGCGGCTCACGCACCTGAAGCTCCTCGCCGAGAACGCGGCGGCCTGGCACATCGGCGCCAGCCACGTCCACCAGGCGGCAAGGAGCCACTACGCCTCGCGCGAGATCCTCCTCGGCGGTGCGATGAGTCGCCGCGAGCTGCACCTCACGCTGGCCGGCCGCGAGGCGAGCTGCGAGCTGAACGCGCTCTATCTCGGCGGCGGCGAGCAGCGCCACGACCTGCGCACCCGCGTGCGCCACGCCGTGTCCGACTGCCAGACGCGCGAGCTGTACAAGGGCATCCTGGACGGCCGCGCGCGGGGCATCTTCGACGGGCTGATCATCGTCGACCAGGACGCGCAGAAGACCGACGCGCGCCAGACGAACCGCAACCTGCTGCTCTCCCCCGACGCGACGGCCTACAGCCTGCCGCGCCTGGAGATCTACGCCGACGACGTCAAGTGCACGCACGGCTCGACCACGGGCCAGATCAGCGACGAGCAGCTCTTCTACTTGTGCACACGCGGTTTCGCGGCAGAGGCCGCCCGCGCCCTGCTCACCTATGCCTTCGCGAGCGAGATCATCGAGGGCATCGAGCCCGCGGCGCTGCGTCGCGAGCTGGCGAGCGCCCTGCTCGCGCGCCTCCCCCAGTCACAGAGCGCCCAACTCGAGGTGGACGCGTGAACCCGCCCCCGGATGACGCCGAGCGCCTCGCCCTCGGCACGCGCGCGCCGGGTCGCCGCCGCAACGAAGCCCTGCTCGCCGAGGGCCTGCGCAACGACTTTCCCATCTTCCGGCACCTCGTGCGCGGACGGCCACTGGTCTACCTGGACAGCGCGGCCAGCGCCCAGAAACCCCAGGTCGTGCTCGACACCCTGCACCGCTTCTACAGCGAGGGCTACTCGAACATCCACCGCGGGGTCTACCTGCTCAGCGAGGAAGCGACGCGCATCTACGAGGGCACGCGCGAGAAGGTGCGCCGCCTGCTCGGCGCGCGCGAGACGCGCGAGATCGTCTTCCTGCGCGGGACGACCGAGGGCCTGAACCTGCTCGCCTGGACGCTGGGCCGCCAGCGCGTCGGCGCGGGCGACGAGATCCTCCTCACGCACATGGAGCACCACTCGAACATCGTGCCCTGGCAGCTGCTCTGCGAGCAGGTCGGCGCGAAGCTGGTGGTGGCGCCCATCGACGACACGGGCGCCCTCGACCTCGCGGCCTGGACCGCTCTGCTCTCGCCGCGCACGAAGCTCGTGGCCGCCGGTCACGTCTCGAACGCGCTGGGCACCGTGAACCCGATCAAGACGATGGTCCAGCGCGCGCACGCGCTGGGCATTCCGGTCGTCGTCGACGGCGCGCAGGCCGTGCCGCACCTGCCCATCGACGTGAAAGACCTCGACTGCGACTTCTACGTGTTCAGCGGACACAAGCTCTACGGGCCGACGGGGATCGGCATCCTCTACGGCAAGGCCGAGCTGCTCGAGCAGCTCCCGCCCTACCAGGGCGGCGGCGACATGATCCGCTCGGTCAGCTTCGCGCGCAGCACCTTCGCGCCGCCGCCGCACCGCTTCGAGGCGGGCACGCCGGACATCGCCGGGGCCATCGGCCTCGGCGCGGCGATCTACTACGTCGAGTCGATCGGCTTCGAGGCGATCGTCGCCCACGAGCAGGCCCTGCTCGCCTACGCCACCGAGTGCCTCGCCGCCTTGCCCGGCCTGCAGCTCATCGGCACGGCCCCCGAGAAGGTGGGCGTGCTCTCCTTTGTGATGGACGGCGTGCACCCGCACGACATCGGCACTCTGCTCGACGCCGAGGGCATCTGCGTGCGCGCGGGCCACCACTGCGCGCAGCCGGTGATGGAGCGCTTCGGCGTGCCCGCCACGACGCGCGCCTCCTTCGGCCTCTACAACACGCAGGCGGACGTCGACGCGCTCGTCGCCGGCCTGCTGAAGATCCGGGAGCTCTTTCCGCAATGAGCGACCTGCGCGATCTCTACCAGGAGCTGATCCTCGACCACGGGCGCAACCCGCGCAACCGGCGGCGCATCGAGGGCTGCGCCGAGGCCCATAGCGGCTGCCGGCGCGCTAAGGGCCACAACCCGCTCTGCGGCGACCAGCTGACGCTCTACCTGAAGACGGACAGCGAGCGCGTCGTCGACGTCGCCTTCGAGGGCGCGGGCTGCGCGATCTTCACGGCGTCGTCCTCACTGCTCACGGACGCCCTGCGCGGCAAGGGCCTGGCCGAAGCGCGCGACTTGCTGCGCGACTTCCTGGCGATGATCACCGACGAGAACGCCGCGGCCGATCCGGCGCGCCTGGGCAAGCTGGCCGTCTTCGCCGGCGTGCGTGGCTACCCGGTGCGCGTCAAGTGCGCGGCCCTCGCCTGGCGCACCCTCGAGGCCGCGCTCGACGGCGCGGCCGAAGCCAGCACGGAGTAGCGATGAGCGACACGCCCGAGCCGGCCGCCCGCGACGAGGCCCTGCGCGAGGCCGCGATCGACGTCCTGCGCACGGTCTTCGACCCGGAGATCCCGGTGAACATCTGGGAGCTGGGGCTGATCTACGCGGTCGAGGCCGACGCCGCCGCGGGCGGCGTAGCCGTGCGGATGACCCTCACCTCGCCCGCCTGCCCCGTGGCCGGCAGCCTGCCCGGCGAGGTCGAGCGCAAGCTGCGCGGCCTGCCGGGCGTGAGCGAGGCCCGCGTCGAGCTCACCTGGGAGCCCGCCTGGACCACGGCGATGATGTCCGACAGCGCGCGGCTCGAGCTAGGATTCCTCTAGTCTTCGCTACGCCCGCCGTCGATCTGCCTAATGAGCTCGGCGCACTCCCTGCGCAGCACCGGCACGCGCGTCACGCGGCATAGATGACCTGCTTGGTGCGTTCGATCTCGGCCGCGATGTAGCGGTTCCGGACGGCATCGGCCATCACGAGGTCGACTTCGACCCCAAAGATACCGCGCAGCGCATCCAAGAGGCCGAAGTAGGCATCGACGAGGGCGTGCGGGTGCATCGGTCTGAATTCGACGAGCAGGTCGATATCGCTGGCGCCGGGACGGTAGTCCGGGCGCAGCACCGATCCGAAGGCATGCAGGCGGTCGACGCCGTAGCGCTCGCATGCTTCGACGATTGATGCCCGCACGTCATCGAGTTGGCGGACCATGCTCCACCTCCGAGGCGCAGTGTACATGGTCGCTTCAGCAAGCGCTACGTCGAATCCGACGACCAGGCGCCCTCCGCTGGCCCTAGCGGCGCCCCGCCGACGTCGGCTGCGGCGCGAGGATCACGGGGATGATCGTCAGGTTCCCCGCCTCGGTGCCCGGCGCGTAGTTCTTCTGCGGCTTGGCGGCCTTGCCCTGCTCGCGCAGGAGGAAGCAGCAGTCCTCACCGTCGCGCGGTCCGCCGCTGCGAGCGCCATCGCCCGGCGCCGGACCCAGCCACCACAGCTCGATGCGCTGCTTGGCGTCCAGGCCGCAGGCCTGCTCGGCCAGCGCCGCCGCCGTGGCGTGCACGCTCTCGAGCAGCCGCGCCACCTGCGCGTCCGCGAGCCCGGCGCCCTCGAGCAGCGCGCGCACCCAACCGCGCAGCTCGCCCATCGCTTCGTGGTTGGCCGGCAACGCGAGACGCTTGCCTTCCTTCTGCGCGCGGGAATAGAGGCGCAGGGCCTCGGCCTCGGCCGCCGAGGGCTCGGGCTTGCCCGCTTGCTCGAGCTGCACGCGCCGCTCGAGGAGGCGGTGGCTCATCGTGTTGAAGCTCTCGACGAGCTGGGCGAAATCCGGACAGCGCTCGCTCGCGAGCTGGATCTCGTAGTTGCCGCGGCCGATGCGCACGAGGCCGTCGCGCAAGCGGCCCAGGGGCGCGAGCACGCGCGGGGTGAGGAGCACCAGGACGCCCAGCCCCAGCCCGAGCAGGCCTGCGAAGGCGAGCAGGGTGAGGGCGAGTCCGCTGCGCGCCCGCCGCGCGATGGTGCTGCGCTCCATGCCCGCCACCACGCGGCCGATGCGCTCGCCGCTCGCACTGAGCACGGGCGTCTCGACGAGGATCAGGCGCTCGCCGCGCGCCACGGACTCGCCGGGACGCAGCGCGCTCACGCCGCCCAGCGGCGTCACGCGCTCGGGCGGCGCGTAGCGCTCGCCGAGTCGGCTCGGTTCGGAATGACCCTGTACGACGCCCGCCTGGTCGACGACCACGGCATAGACGAGTGCCGGGTCCTCGGCCTGCATCTGGCGGATCAGCGGGTGGAGGATCAGCTCGGGATAGGGCGTCGCGAGCGCCTCGCTGCCGGCCTGGGCCAGGCTGCGGGCGTCGACGAGCAGGCGCGCGCGCAGCTCCTGCGTGAGCACCGCGCGCTGCTGCTGCTGGGCGACGAGCCCCGTCCCCAGCGTGATGAGCACCGCGAGCAGGCCCATCGTCAGCAGCAAGCGCGGACGCAGGCCAAGCCGCTCGAGCCGCTGCTGGGAACGAGTCCCCCACTGCTTGAACATCACGGGCCTCCTCGCTGCGCAGCATCTCGCCGCAACCACGCGGCGCGGCGCAAGGACCGCGCCAGCCCGCCCTGCGCCCGCCCTAGCCGATCGGGGCGAGTGCTGCCTCGCGGCTCTCGTGGATGGCGAGATAGGGCCCCAGGTTGAGCAGATGGATCACCGAGCGGACGGCCGGCGAGATGGGGGCATAGGCGAAGCGGCTGCTGATGCCGCGAATCACTGCGTCCTAAGGGATGACGCGCTTCCCCGGCCGCGCCGACGGGCGGGGCAGTCCCACGCGTTTCCCGTTGTGGCGGAAGATTCCCTAGCGGTAGCTGCGGCCTTCCGGCCCGCGACGCAGCGAGCTGAGCAGGGCCACCAGCCACTCCTCGGTGCGCAGGCAGACGCGCGCGAAGGCCGGGTAGTCCAGGCCCAGGCGCGCCGCGCTGGGCGCCTCGAGGGCGAAGTTGAGGCCCTCGGCGCCGAGGTCAACGCTGAGCGTCTTGGCAATGAGGTTGGCGACGACGACGGCGTCGAGCACCGGCGTCGCGGTCGTGAGTGGCGTCTCGTGGTGGCGCGCAATGGCGTCCACCAGTTCGTCGGGGAAGCCCCACTCGCGCCCGATCGCCGCCCCCACCAGCGCGTGGTCGGTGCCGAAGAGCCGGCGCTCGGCCTCGACGAACGTGCAGCCCTGCGTCGCCGCGCGGTCCAGCACCTCCTGGCAGCTCGCCTTGAAGTGGCGGGCGGTCACCAGCTTGCCGATGTCATGCAGGAGCGCCGCGGTGAGCGCCAGGCTCGGCAGACCCAGGCGCGGCCGCTCGGCGATGATCGCCTCCACGGCCAGCTCGGCGGCGGCGCTGTGCGCCCAGAGGTCCTCCTCGCTGCGGTCGTGGAGCGGCGCGCCCGTGTGCAGGCGGGTCATGTAATCGCGCAGGACGAGGTCGAGCAGGCGTGCAGTGCCCAGGCGCGCGATCGCCTCGCGCACGGAGGCAGGCCGACCGAAGCCGCTGTAGGCCGCGCTGCTCGCGGCCTTGAACACGGTGGCGGCGATCGCCTCGTCGAGCTCGATCAGGTTGGCGATCGGCCGCAGGGAGGCCTCGGGCCGGCGCAGCAGACCGACCAGCTCGCGGGCGGTCGCCGGCAACGGCTCCAGCTCGCGGATGCTGCGGGCGATGTCGGCCGCGACTTCTTCCTGGGTTAGGGTGCTCACGGTCGCCCTCATGCGGCGTGCCCTCGGCCAGCCGCTCGGAGCACGCCCAGATCCAGCCGGGCATGTCCGCCAGCACGGCAATCGTGCTGGCACCATCCCGGGCTGGTACATCCTTCGGCACGCCGAAGGCGACACTTGAGTGGGCGGCCGCCGCCCCGGCGCCGTTTCCCGCGTCTAGGTCAAGACGGCCAGCGCGGCGGCGTAGTCCGGCTCGGTGACCGTCTCCGGTACGAGCTGGCTGTGGATCACCTTCCCCGCGGCGTCCAGCACCACCACCGAGCGGGCGAGCAGACCGGCCAGCGGGCCGTCCGCGATGCGCACGCCGTAGGCCTTGCCGAAGCTGCCTTCGCGGAAGTCCGAGGCTGGGATCACGCGCTCCAGACCCTCGGTCGTGCAGAAGCGCTTGTGGGCGAAGGGCAGGTCCATCGACACGCAGACGACGGCCGTGCTCTTGAGGCCCGCGGCCTCGGCGTTGAAGCGGCGCACGCTCGCCGCGCAGACCTCGGTGTCCAGGCTGGGGAAGATGTTCAACACCACGCGCTGGCCCTTGAGCGCGTCCAGCGTGAGCTCCCCGAGGTCCGTCTTGACGAGGTGGAACTCGGGAGCGGCGCTGCCGAGGGCTGGCAGCTCACCGACGGTGTTGAAGGGATTGCCCCTGAGGGTGAAGCGAGCCATGCGGCGCTCCTTGGCTGGGGTGAAGCGGCTGGGTAGTCCCCGCTATTTTGCACACTCGTGGCGGCCGCCGCCAGTCCCTCTGGCGCGATCCCGGCTTGCAGCGCGGTCGGTGGCCTCCCTGGATCGGACGTTTGGGTTCGCGCCGTGACATCCGCCAGGCCGAGGTCCCGCCAGGGACCTCTCAACACGACTCGATGGGAGAACAGCAATGAAGAAGCGTGTAGTCGGTGACCAGCCCCTGAACGCCGCCCTGGCGGCCGAGCTGGGCGTCGACCGCTGGCTGCTCCTGCGCTTCGCCGGCGCGCGCGATCTGCCCGGGCTGGCCGAACCCCTCGCGACCGATCCGGACGTCGAGGCGGTCTCGCTCGACTGAGTGGCCTTCCCCGCCGTCGCGCCGAGCGACCCGTTGCACGCGGGGCACTGGGGGCACAACAACACGGCTTGGGGACTGCGGGTGGTTCAGGTGACCGGCGTCGCATCGGGGCAGCGGTGCACTTCGATCGTCGCGTGCACGATGCCCAGCCCGGGCACGATGCGGGCGAGATAGTCTGCCGGCGCGCGCGGCGCGCCGGCGACGAGCACGACTGCCGCCGCATGAATCCCTGGCCCGACGGCCCAGACGTGCAGGTCGCTGACGCGGCTGTCGCCGTCGGCCTCCAGCGCTGCGCGCAGGCGCTCGCGCAGGGCGGCCGGGGCTTGATGGTCGAGGAGCACGCGCGCCGAGGCGCGCAGCAGGCCGATCCCCTCGCGCAGCACGAGCAGCGACAGCCCGTTCACGAGGAGCCCGACCACCGCGACGAGGATCGCCTGATCGAAGGCGATCGCCACCGGCGCGAGCAGACGGCGGATGCTCTCGCCCGCCATCAGCAGCGCGAGGAGCGCGAGCAGCACGGCGCTCGCGAAGGCCGCGAGCGAGTTGACCTTGCCGGTGCCGAAGCTGAAGCGGGCGTCGTGCGCATGACGGCGCGTGTAGGCGTAGGCGAAGGCCGCGATGCCGAGGGCCGTCGCGTGGCTGGCCATGTGCAAGCCGTCGGCGAGCAGGGCCATCGAGCGGAAGGCGAGCCCGGCGGCGATCTCGACGAGCATCGTCGCCGCCGTGATCGCGATGACCAGCCAGGTGCGCGACTCGCCTGGCCGGCGGCGCTCCTGGCCGAAGCTGTGGTTGTGGCTCCAAGCCGCAAGCGACTCTCGGTGCATGGTGGCTCCCTTTCCTCGGGCGGGGAGCCTAACCGCCCATCACCCAAGCAGCAAGGGGAGACTCCAATGTCCGCTCGCACCGAGCTCGACCTCCCGGCCTGATGGGGAGCTGCGGCTTCCTGGTTTCCAGACTTGGCTTGCCATTCGAACGGCGCTGACCCAATCTCGTCGAATGAGCGAGCTCCTGCCCCATCTTGCCGTCGGACTGACCGCGCTCGGCGCCGCCGGGCTCACCCTCTACTCGGGCTTCGGTCTGGGCACCCTGCTGCTGCCGGTCTTCGCCCTCTTCGTGCCGGTCGAAATCGCCGTCGGCGCCACGGCCCTCGTGCACGCGGCGAGCAACCTGCTCAAGGTCGCCGTGCTCGGCCGTCACGCCGATCGCGGCCTCGTCCTGCGCTTCGGCCTGCCCGCGCTCCTCGCCGCCTTCGCCGGCGCCGCGGCTCTCGGCAGCGTCGCACATCTCGAGCCGCTCGCGCGCTATGCGCTGGGCCCGCGCGAGGCGCAGATCACGCCGGTCAAGCTTGCGGTCGCCCTGCTCATGCTGGCCTTCGCGCTCTTCGAGCTGCTGCCCCGCCTGCGCGGCCTGCGCTTCGCGCGACGACACCTCGTCGTGGGTGGCCTACTCTCGGGCTTCTTCGGCGGCTTCTCGGGGCACCAGGGCGCGCTGCGCTCCGCGTTCCTCGTGAAGTTCGAGCTCTCGACGCCGGCCTTCGTCGGCACCAACGCCGTGATCGGCTTCCTCGTCGATCTCGCGCGGCTGGGCACCTACGCCGGCTTCGTGCTCGCTGGGCGCGGCGGCGCGCTTGCGCCCGGCCAGTGGGGACTCGTGGCGACGGGCGCGCTGGCTGCCTTCGCGGGCATCCTGCTCGGCCGGCGCTTCCTGCACAAGGTGACGATGAGCGCCGTGCAGACCCTCACCGGGGTCCTGCTCGCCCTCATCGCCCTGGCGCTGGGCGCCGGGCTGATCTAGCGATGCGCGACCGCGGCATCCTCTACGCCACCGCCACGCTGCGCGCGCTGACGACCGGCTTCACCGGCGTCACCCTCGGCCTCTACCTCGCGGAGCTGGGGCTTGCGGCGGCAGCGATCGGCCGCATCGTCTCGGCGGGGCTCGCGGGCGCCGCGCTCGCGGCGCTGCTCGCCACCCTCCTCGCCGATCGCCTGGGCCGGCGGCGTTTCCTCGTCGCGGCGGCGCTCGTCGGCGCGCTCGGCACGCTGGTCTTCGTGCTCGTCCGCTCGCCGCTCGCGCTCGCGCTCAGCGCGGGCTTCGGCATGCTCAACGGCATGGGCCGCGATCGCGGCG
>VGXI01000051.1 GCA_016873475.1 bacterium
AAACGATGGCCGGCACGCCGTCGATGGCGGCCTCCTCGAGCAGCGCGATGCCCAGGCCCGTCTTGCCCGAGCCGGTCATCCCGACGCAGACGGCGTGCGTGCAGAAGTCGCTCGCGTCGACGAGCAACGGCGCCTCGGCGCGCGCGCCCGTGGCGGGGTCGATCTCGCGACCGAGGTAGAAGGCGCCCAGTTTCTCGGGGACTTGCACGGCGGCCTCCCTTGCGTGTTAGCCTCGCGGCACCGGTCCGGCAAAGGTAGCCCAAGATGCTCCACGTGAGAATGAGAAGCTCGCGCCGCGCCTGCCGCTGGCCATGGGGGATGCCCTCAGCGCCCGCGGCGAGTACGAGTGGAATCCGGAGGGCGGGGTCCTGCACTGGACGCACCGAGATCCCGAGGGCCGGCGTCCCGGCGGCTGGATCGAGCGTGCGGGGCGGAGGGTAGACTGAGACTCGCCGCCGGATTGCCTTTCACCCAGTCATCCGCTATCCTGAGCGGACCGAACGGCGCGCGCAAGCGGCGCTCGCAGAGCCGTTTATCTCCGATCGCGAGGTTCCGCATGGCCCACTCGCCCGCCAAGGAGGAGCGCATCCAGCGCCTGCGCGCCCTCGTCCGGGCGGGCGGCGCGGCCTGCGCGCCGATGGCCGGCGTCACCGACCGCCCCTTCCGGCGCATCTGCCGGCGGATGGGCTCGCTCTACGTCACCACCGAGTTCATCTCGAGCGTGGGGCTCGTGCGCGGCCGCGACAAGGTGCGCGCGATGGCCGCCTTCGACGAGGCGGAGCGGCCGCTCGGCATCCAGCTCTTCGGCGCCGACCCGGCGGCGATGGCGGCGGGGGCCCGCGCGGCGGCGGCGCTGGGGCCCGACTTCATCGACATCAACTTCGGCTGCCCCGTGAGGAAGGTGACGCGCACGAACGGCGGCTCCTCCTGCATGCGCGACCTCGGCCTCATGGAGCGCATCATCCGCGCCGTGGACGCCGCCGTCGATCTGCCCGTCACCGTCAAGATGCGCGCGGGCTGGGACGCCGAGAGCCTGAACGCGCCCGAGGCGGCGCAGATGGCCGAGGCCGCGGGCGTCGCCTGGGTGGCCGTGCACGGCCGCACGCGGGCCCAGCTCTACACGGGCAAGGCCGACTTGGGCGTCATCCGCCGCGCCCGCGAGGCGGTGGCGATCCCGGTGCTCGGCAACGGCGACGTCGTGGATGGCCCGAGCTGGCAGCGCATGGTGGACGCGACCGGCGTCGACACCGTGGTCATCGGCCGCGGCGCGATCGGCAACCCCTGGATCTTCGGCGAGATCGAGGCCTGGCGGACCGGCCGCCCCTGGCGGGGACCGACGCTCGACGATCGCATCGACCTGCTCATCGCGCACATGGAGGACAAGGTGGCCGAGCAGGGGGCCTGGAAGGGCATCGTCGCCTTCCGCAAGCAGATGAGCCTGTACCTGCGCGGCCTGCCGGGCGCCGCCGAACTGCGGCGCACGCTCTTCGCGCTCGAGGAACCCGCCGCCGTGCGCGCACTGCTCGAGGACTACCGCGGCCGCGCCGCGGCCTAGCCCGGGAGCCCGACGTGGAGGAAAGCCGCATTCGCGAACAGCTCGAGGCCCTGGCGGCCGGCAGGCTCAGCGTCGAGCAGGCCCTGCGGCAGCTGGCCGGGCTGCACGTCGAGTCCCTGGGCCACACGCGCGTGGACCACCACCGCGCCCTGCGCACGGGCTTTCCCGAGGTCATCTACTGCGCGAGCAAGGAGCCGGCGCAGGTGGCCGAGATCGCCGCCGCGCTCGACGCGGCCGGCACGCGCATCCTCGGCACGCGGGCCACGCGCGAGCACTTCGAAGCGGCGGCCGCGCGCGTCGCGGGCCTCGATTACCACGAGCGGCCGCGGCTCTTCCTCAAGGGCATCCCCGCCCGCGAGGCGGCCTGCGGCCACGTGCTCGTGGTCTGCGCGGGCACCAGCGACCTGCCGGTCGCCGAGGAGGCGGCCTGGACGGCGCGCCTGGTCGGCGTGCACGTGGAGACGCTCTTCGACGTCGGCGTCGCCGGCGTGCACCGGCTCACCGAGCAGCGCGACCTGCTCGATTGGGCCCATGCGATCATCGTGGTCGCCGGCATGGAGGGGGCCTTGCCCAGTGTCGTCGGCGGGCTGGTGCGCGTGCCGGTCGTCGCCGTGCCGACCAGCGTCGGCTACGGCGTCGCCTTCGGGGGCGTCGCCGCCCTCCTCGGCATGCTGAACAGCTGCGCCATGGGTGTCAGCGTGATGAACATCGACAACGGCTTCGGCGCCGGCCTCGCCGCGGCGCGCTTCGCGCGCGGCCTGGGCGAGGCCGTCAGGCGCGAACGGGAGGAGCGCGGGTGATGGAGCAGCACGCGCCGGGCGCCCAGAGCGCGCCGGGCTGGGGCGGGCGCCGCGAGCCGCTCTTTCCGGGCGCCCAGCGCGCCCTCTTTGTCGATGCCCCCAGTGGAATCGCTGGCGACATGTTCCTCGTCGCGCTGGCCGGTCTCGGCTTCTCGCTCGCCGAGCTCGAGGCCGCCTTCGCCCGCGCCGGCGTCAAGCTCGCCCTCGCCGCCGAACCCGTGACGCGCCATCACCTGGCCGGGCTCCACCTGCGCGCCGAGCTGCCGCACGAGCACGTTCACCGAGGCCTTGCCGACTGCCTCGCGATCGTGAACGCGCTCGGACTGCCTGCGCCGGCCGCGGCACTCGCCGAGCGCTGCTTCCGCCGACTCGCTGCCGTGGAGGCCGCGCTCCACGCGACCACCCCCGCCAACGTGCACTTCCACGAGGTGGGCGCGCTGGACTCGCTGCTGGACATCGCCGGCGCGGCCCTCGGCCTCGCGCGGCTGGGCGTCGGGCAGGTCTACCTGCGCGAGCTGGCCGTGGGCCGCGGCACGGTGAAGACGGCCCACGGCGTGCTGCCCGTGCCCGCCCCCGCCACGCTCGCGCTGCTCACCGCCAGGGGCGTGCCGCTGCGCGAGGTCGCGGTGGACGCCGAACTCGTGACGCCCACCGGCGCGCTCATCCTGGCCGAGACCGCCGAGCCGGCGCCGGCGGGTCTCGCCTGGCGCCCGCTGGCCAGCGCCTATGGTGCCGGCACGCGGGAGATTCCCGGCCGGCCGAACCTGCTGCGCCTCACCCTGGCCGAGCCGCTGCCCACGGCCGCGACGGAGGGCCTCATCCACCGCGAGCTGCCACTCCTGCGCTGCACCGTCGACGACATGAGCGCCGAACGCTGCGGCTATCTCATGGAGCGCCTCTTCGAAGCGGGCGCGCTGGACGTGCACTTCCGGCCCCTCCAGATGAAGAAGAACCGGCCCGGCATCGAGATCGAGGTGCTGGCCAGCGAGGACGCGGAGCAGCTCGCGCGTCTGCAGGGTCTACTCTTCACCGAGACGAGCACGCTGGGCCTGCGCATCGCGCGCGAGGAGCGCGTGGAGCTGCCGCGCCGCTTCGAGCGCGTCCAGACACCCTGGGGGGAAGTGACGATGAAGGTGGCCACGCTCCCCGGCGGCGACCGGCGCGCCGCGCCCGAGTACGAGGACTGCGCGCGGCTCGCGCGCGCGAGCGGGCGGCCGCTCGCCGAGATCGAGGAGGCGGCGCGCCGCGCCTGGGCCGCGCGCCGGGAGGAGGAGGGAGCCCGATGAAGCGAAGCAGCGGCCGCGCAGTGCGTCTCGCGCTCCTGCTGCTCGCCGCTGCGCTCGCGCTGCCGGCCTGCAGCCAGAAGGGCGAGACGCCGCAGGGCAGCACGACCCCGCCCCCGGCCCGCCCTCGCGACGAGGTCCCGCGCGAGGCGCCGCGCCGCGAGCCCGGCATCGCGCATGTCGTGCAACCCGGCGAGACCTGGGCCGGCCTCGCGGAGGACTACTACGGCGACACGGCCCGCGCCCGCGGGCTGCAGCGCGCGAACCCCGACAACACGGCCGCGCCCGCGCCCGGCGACACGCTCTTCATCCCCTTCACGGCGCGCGAGCGGGAGATCTACGCCGAGCGCGCCAAGGCGCGCGGGCCCTACAACGAGGGTCTCGCCCTCGCGCAGCGCGGCGACTACCCGGACGCCATCCTCAAGTTCGAGGAGGCGATCGCCGCGGATTCCAAGCTGGCGCGCGCGCACTACAACCTCGGGCTCGTCTACCAGCGCGCCGGCGCGCCGCGGCGCGCCGCGTCCTGCCTGCAGAAGGCCTGCGAGCTGGCGCCGAGCGCGGACACGCACTACGCCCTGGGCCTCGCCCAGCGGGAGATCGGCGAGATGGGCAAGGCCGAGCGCAGCTTCCGCGCCGCGCTCGAGCTGGCCCCGGACCACCTGCCGAGCCTCTATGCCCTCGCCCGTTCGCTCGCCGAGCGCGAGAGCGGCGAAGCGGAGCGCTACTGGCGGGCCGTGCTCGCGCGCGATCCCGAGGGTCCCCGCGGCCGCGAGGCCGCCGCGGCGCTGGGCCTCGCGCCCGGCGCGGACTCGGAACCCTGAGCATGATGGGCCCGGCGCAGGCCGGCGCGCGGCGATGAGCGCGCTCCTTGCGGCGCGCGGCCTCGTCGTCGAGCGCGGCGGTCGGCGCCTGCTGGACGGCGTCGACTGCGCGCTGCGCGCCGGCGAGCACTGGCTCGTCTGGGGCGCGAACGGCGCCGGCAAGACCACCCTCGCCCGCGTGCTCGCCGGATTCCTCGCCCCCGACACCGGCCGCGTGGAGTACGCCGCCGGACTCGAGCCGCCGCTGCCCCTGCTGGTCGCCGATCCCGATGCTCAGCTCGCCGCGGCCAGCGTGCGCGACGAGGTCGCGCTCGGCGCCCGCCGGCCCGGCGAGCCGCGTCTGGACCGTGCGGGTCGCGGCCCGGCGGCCGCGCGCATCGCCGCGGCGCTCGCGGACTACCGGCTGGAGCCGCTCGCCGCGCGCAACCCGCACGCGCTCTCGGGCGGCGAGAAGCGGCGCCTGAACCTCGCGGCGCTCTCCGTGCTCGAGGCGCCGCTCCTCATCCTCGACGAACCGGAGCTGCACCTCGATCCGCCCTCCTGGCGGGACTGCTGCGCGCTCATGGCAGCCTGGCGCGCGGCTGACCCGCAGCGGGCGCTGCTCGAAATCAGCCGCGATCCCGAGCGCGCGCTCGTCGCGGACGGGCTGCTCGTCCTGCACGAGGGGCGGGTCGTGGGGGCGGGCGCGCCGCGGGAGGTCTACGCGGCGCTGCGGGGACGCGGCCTGCCGATCCCGCGCGTGGCGGCCTGGGAGCCGCTCGCCGCGCCCGCACCGGCGCCTGCGCTGCTGGAGCCGGGCGCGCCACTCCTGCGCGCCGAGGGTCTGCGCCTCGCGCGGCCCAGCGGCGGCCCGCCCGTGCTGGGCGGCCTCGACCTGAGCGTCGCCGCGGGCGAGCGCGTGCTGATCCTCGGCGAGAACGGCAGCGGCAAGAGCGCCTTGCTCGTGCTGCTCGCGGACCTGGCCGACCCCACGAGCGGCCGGCTCTGGCTGGACGCGGCCGCCGCCCCGGCGCTGGCGTTCCAGGAGCCGGAGCGGGTATGCTTCGCCGAGCGCGTCGAGGACGAGGTGGCCTTCGGGCCACGCCGGCGCCAGGGGCTCGCGGGCGCGGCGCTGGCCGCGCGCGTCGAGGGCGCCCTGGCGGCGATGGGCCTGCCGCCCGCCGAGTTCGCGGCGCGGGACCCCTTCCAGCTCTCGGCGGGCGAGCAGCGGCGCCTGGCCCTGGCCAGTGTGATGGCCCTGTCGCCCGGCCTGCTGCTCCTCGACGAGCCGGGTGCGGGCCTGGATGCAGAAGGCTGGGCCCAGCTGATGGCCGCCCTGGCCGCCTGGCCGGGCGCGCTGGTCTGGGCCGATTGCCGGCAGCCGGCGGGTGCGGCGGGCTTCTTCCATCGCCGCCTGCGGCTGGAGGCCGGGCGGCTCGGCGAGTTGTCGGCGGACGCGGAGGCGTGAGTTGCGGCGGTTGATCCGGCAGGCGCGGCGCTACCTGGCCTTCCTCTGGCGCGAGTACCGCGAGGACCGCTGCGCGCAGGCGGCAGCGGCGCTCGCCTTCGGCACCCTGCTCAGCGTGGTACCCCTGGCCGCCCTGCTCGGCTGGCTGACGCGGCCCTTCCACCGTTACATCGCGAATCCGATCGAGCAGATCGCGCCCTTCTTCACGCCGACGCCGCGCCTGCAGGAGATCATCCGCCAGAGCGTGGAGCGCTACGCGGGCAACGCCACGCAACTCGGCCTGATCGGCCTGCTCTTCTTCCTGCCCGTGGCCTGGGGCATGCTCTCCTCGATCGAGAGCGTGATCAACGACATCTGGCACGTGGAGAAGCGGCGCGGGCAGTTCCACCGGCTCGCGCATTTTTGGGCGGCGGTGGTCTTCGCGCCGCTGCTCTTCTTCGCGAGCGCGACGCTCAAGCAAGCGATCGAGCGGGCGGTCATCCTCGAAGGCTGGCTCGACTCGCGCACGGTGAACTGGCTGCTCGGCGACCTCGCGCCCTTCCTGCTGCTCGTCGCCTCGGCCACGCTGGCCTACTGGATCCTGCCCAACAAGCACGTGCGCTTCGGCTCGGCGCTGATCGGCGGCGCCGTGACGGCCCTGCTCTACCAGCTCGTGCACTGGGGTTTCGGGCTCTACGTGTCGAGCGTGGGCGCCTACGACCGCATCTACGGCCTACTCGGCGCGATCCCGGCCTTCCTGATCTGGGTCTTCCTCGTCTGGTCCGTAGTGCTGATCGGCGCCGAGGTGGCCTACAGCGCCCAGCACGCCTGGGACGAGGAGCCGCCGCGCTGAGTGCAGTCGATTCAAGCTAGATTCGGCGGACTCGCGGGCTATCTTCCCGGCCGTCGGAAGGCTTCAGGGCTGCCGCGCCGCCCGCCCGTCACTCCGGATGCCACAAAGTATCTGCTCAGCGACTTGACAGGCGCTCAAGCCGGTCTAGACTTGGCTTGATGCAGTGCCCCAGGCCGCGGTGGTCTTGAATCTGGCGTTGACGCTGGGAGGTGGGCGATGGACCGGCGAAGGCAAGCTGTTTTTTTTTCAATGGCTTCTAGTGTCGCTTCTGCTCCTGCTTCCTGGAGTGAGCGATGCGGAGATCATCCCACAGCACCTGATCGTGCAGTACGTGGAGCGACCAGCCGTGATGGCGGTGGTGAATGACTCCCTCGACACGGAGCAGCCCGAGTCAGACGGGTTGATCAACCGCAGGCCGGTGGAAGTCGCGGTCTTCCTCTGGCAGGAGGAATCACCCCAACAGACCTTCCTGAGCAACTGCCTCCTGGTCGTCTATCAGGATTCCCTCCGCCTCACCGAGCTGGACTCGCTCCGCCAGAGCCTGGGTACCCGCGGTGAGATCGAGGCGACGTTCCTCGATAGCAGCAACACGCTCGACTCCGATCTCATCGAAGTCCATGACACCCACGGCGATCTTCAATGGGATCTCCATGATGACAGCGGCGAGGCGCACGACATTGATTGGCTGCGGGCCTGGTCGCTGGGTGATCCCGACTTTTCCGCACAGGCCGTGGTCGCGGTCCTCGACAACTCCTCGGTGTTCAAGTCGAGTTTCGATGCCCCTCCTGCGGAGATGGACTTGATGCACCCGGACTTCGACTGGGAGTTCTGCTGGCTAAATGGCCAAGAGGATCTGGCGGCGGTAGGCATCCCGGGCGAGTTCGATGAAGAGGACATCGATCTCTACGATGACGACGGCAACGGCTTCCTTGACGATGTCATCGGCTGGGACTTCTCGCACTGCTACTCCCTCTGGCAGGAGAGTGTCGTCGGGCTACCCCTGGACTGCGATCTCGTGGAGGGGATGCTCTGTTGGGCTGGTTCAGGCCCCTATCAGGTCAACGGCGATCCGTTTCCTCACGTCCTAGCAGACCACGGAGCCAAAGTCGTCGGCGTCATTGCCGCCATAACCGATAACAACCGCGGGATTGCCGGAATCACGAACATCGGACTTGGTACTTCAGGCATCCGCGTCATGCATCTCAAGACAGGACGAATCTGGGGCACAGCGGCGCAGTCCGCGCGGGCGTTGGAGTATGCTCGCCGCATGGGTGCCGAAGTGGTCAACATGTCCTGGGGTAGCGATGACGCTGCCGAGCTGCTGAGTCCGATTCTCGACATGTGCTACGAGGACGGCATTGTCCTCGTTGCTTCCGCCGGAAATTGGAGTCCTGAGGCAGGACTTCATGCGCATTTCCCTTCAACGCATGACAAGGTGATCAGCGTGGCTGCCAGCACGTCCGTGGATCTCTGGCGAGACGATAGCTGCTACATCGTGGAAGGAGAGGAAAGCGGCGTGGACATCGCCGCTCCGGGGCAGAGTATCCCCACCCTCACGCTCGGCCTGAGCGGAGCGGAGAACGAAGACTGCCAATACGCCGAAGACTATGACCTCAGCTTCAACTACACGAGCGCAGCGGCCCCGCACGTCGCTTCGGCGGCTGCGCTCTTAATCGCCCACGCCCCGGATCACTTCAGGCGAAACCCCGACGCTGTGCGCTATCGGCTCACGCGCTCCGCCCAGAAGATCGACGGCGCGCAGGAGTACCCCTACATCGATGGTGTCTCAGCGCGGCTTGGATGGGGCCGGGTAAACCTCTTCTACGCCGCGAACTACATCGAGGGCGCCCAGTCTTCGGTGACCCGCATCCAGCCCAGTCTCGAGAGCCACCCGACAGTCGTCACTTGCCCCGGCGACACCCTCGACAACATGATTTTCAGGCTGACGCTGAAGGACGAGTTTGGCGAGCTCGTCTCCACGGATCCCGATGTGCTTGGTAAGGCATTGGAGTTCAGTGCGCAAGTCCCCGGGCCGCCGCCGGTCTCCGTCGATTTGATTCAGGATGCCGAGTTCATTGCATACATCAACGACCTGGGGATCGGGGTGTACGTCCCGTTCGCCAAGGTGGTTGCATCGGGAGACGCGTACGTGGATGTCCACCTGGTGAATCCGGAAGGCTGGGGCAAGATCGATGTGAAAGGGCATGTCATCGATTCGGCGGCGAAGCGCGTGAAGTGGTTGGATCCGCTGCACATGAACTTCCTAGCGGGGTCGTTCATGCATGCGGAGCTGGGCAACCCACTGCCAGTGACATTCACGACGGTTGACTTCGATGCTGATGGGGATGTCGACCTGCGAGATTGGAAGATCTTCGCCGAGATGTTGGGAAGCACGACCGAGGACGAGGAGTACTGCATCTGCGGAGACTACGACGCCGATGGGGATATCGACATTGCCGACTCGGAGCTGTTCTCGACCCACTTCGGGCACTGATCAAGAGGGGAGGTTGGGGCTGTGAAACTAAGACACTTCGTTGGAGCTACTGCCCTGCTACAGATGGGGCTTCCCGCCTCGGCAGCTGTCACGCTGACCGTCGAGAGTGAGACCGAGTCGGAAGTGGTCGTGTCGATCTCAATGGCGGATTCCGAACAAGCGCTCGCCATTGGGCTGCATGGCTTGGCCCAAGGCCTGTGCCTGCCTGAGGTGTTTGAAATGGCGAGCGGTACGCGGGCGGCAGCCAAGCAGGACGACAGTGCGTTTCTGCTACTGGTCGGATCGAGTGGGCCTTTCGCACCGATTCTGCCGATCGATGCGGCCGGACAGGTACTTCTGCGCGGCTCCCTTCAGAAGACCTCCACTAGTTGGTGTCTGTCCTTGACTAGCGCGGATTTGATTCAACCTGGTGGGGAGCAGTTTGCGATCATCAGCGCTCCGGTGAATGATTCGCCTCTGATGCCGGAAACGGCAGCGCCCCCAATAGGCCTCGAGGTGTACCCGAATCCAGGCTGGGATCGCATCCTTCTGTCGCTAGGCGGCGAAGCGGAATCGGTGGTCGGCCTTCGCGTCTATGATGCACAGGGCAGGGTCGTCCGGGACCTCGCAGCAGCTCAGAGGATGGCGGCCTCGCGGCAGGAACCGGTAGCCTGGGATGGTTGCGACTCCTCCGGCCGTCACCTCGGGGCGGGTATCTACTTCGCACGGGTGTTCTACAGGGGCGGGGCAGAGGCTTCATGCAAGCTCACGCTGATTCGATGAGGTGCTAGCCGTGGTCCCCATTCGGGTGGGAAGGTCTTGGCGAGTTGCCCTGGGAGCACTTGCTCTTGGCTGCTTCCTTCATAGCTCGGGAATGGCCGGTGGTCACTGGACAACCGCGTTCTGCGGAAACGGATTGGACGCCAAGACTCACTGCGTACAGCCCTTTGGTGGTGAGATGGTCGTTGGTGGGCGGTTTGCGTATGCGGGGGGAACCCTGGTCAACTCCATTGCCAGCTGGGACGGGCAGGAATGGACAGCGCTCGGTGCGGGGCTAGGCGGGGCATATCCGATCGCGAATGTCTTGTGCGAATATGAGGGCGCTCTCTATGTAGGCGGCGACTTCGACCTCGCGGGAGGACTCCCAGCATCCAACCTCGGCAAATGGTGTGCTGGGCAGTGGGTGCCAACGGCGGACATCAGCGGGGAAGTCGGCTGCATGACGGTCTACAACGGTGACCTCATTGTCGGCGGCGGCTTCAACTTCGTGTACTGGGACGGCCACGCCACGTATACCGGTCCCATCGCAGGTTCGAATGGCAGCGAGTGGTTCTCTGTCGGCCAGGCGAGTGGCGGGGGGGCCATCGATCTCGCGGTCTTCGACGGGTATCTTGTCGCGGGTGGGGACTTCTACTCCATGGGCGGTGATCCCGACCTTGACCGCCTGGCGC
This sequence comes from bacterium, assembly GCA_016873475.1. Lineage (NCBI taxonomy): Bacteria > bacterium. The sequence continues at coordinate 10,663 of VGXI01000051.1, forward strand.
GTTGGGATGGTCAGACTTGGAGCGCCTTCGATCCATCCGGATCCGATGCGGTCTCTGGCGGACTCGTCAAGGATGTCGAGGTCTATCGGGGAGAGCTGTATGTTGCCGGGTCGTTCACGAGCATCGGTGGACGCCCGATCCGCAAGCTCGCGCGCTGGGACGGTGCGAGCTGGCAGCCCTTCGGTGAAGAGATCCTCGCCGCCATGGTGTATCCGAACCTGATCGAGCTGGAGGTCTACCAGGATGCGCTCTTCGTCGGCGGCTACCTCCAGGTCGGCGCGCCTTGGAACACCGAAAACCTCATGCGCTGGGACGGCACGGAGTGGACCGCCTGCGGTCTCGGGTTGAACGACATCGTCATTGCCATGGCAATCTGGGATGACGGCCACGGCGAGAAGCTCTACACCGCGGGCGAGTTCACGCTCGTTGATGGCGTCATCGACAGCCGCTACATCGCCGCCTGGCAGGAGACGCCGGTAACGGCGGTACCCGACCTCGCCGACGCCGACGGGTTGGCGCTGAATCCCTGCACGCCGAATCCCTTCAACAGCGCGACGCGCCTTAGCTACTCCTTGCCTGAGGCGGGGGCAGTCTGCTTGGATGTCCTGGACATCCGCGGGCGGCGGCTCGCCACGCCGCTCGCGGGCTACCAAGAGGCCGGCCCGCACTCCCTCGTCTGGCTCGCCCAGGACGATCTCGGCAACCCCCTGGCCTCGGGTCTCTACCTCTTGCGCTTGAGCGCCGCGGGGGCGATGCGGATGCAGAAGATCGTTCTCGCGAAGTAGGGGGTTCCGGGCAATCGAGGCGATTTCCGCTCCTCCCTCTCGGGACCTGGAACCCTGCGCGCCCCTGTGCTAGGCTCCCTCGTTGGCCTACCGACGAAGGGACCCCCGATGGACAAGGTGATCGCCCGCATCTGCGGCGCCGCCGAGCGGCAGCGCGCCGAGCTCTTCGAACTGCTCCGCATCCCCAGCATCAGCGCCGAGCCCGCCCGCAAGGCGGACATGCAGCGCACGGCCGAGTGGCTGCTGCGCAAGCTTCAGGCCATGGGGGTGAGGAGCGAGATCATTCCGACGCCCGGGCACGCCCTGGTCTACGGCGAGCACCTCGCCGCCAAAGGCGCGCCGACCGTGCTCATGTACGGCCACTACGACGTGCAGCCCGTGGACCCGCTCGACCTGTGGACCACGCCGCCCTTCGAGCCGACGATTCGCAACGCGGCCGTCTACGCGCGCGGCTCCTCGGACGACAAGGGCCAGGTGCTCTGCCACCTGCTCGCCGTCGAGGCCCTGCTCGCCGAGACCGGCGGCCTGCCGGTGAATCTCAAGCTCCTCATCGAGGGCGAGGAGGAGGTCGGCAGCCCCAACCTCACGCCCTTCGTGCGCGCCAACCGCGAGAAGCTGGCCTGCGACGCGCTCGTGGTGAGCGACAGCGCCTTCTTCGCCAAGGGCGTGCCCAGCCTGGTCTACGGCCTGCGCGGGCTCGCCTACCTCGAGGTCTTCCTCACGGGCCCAAACCGCGACCTGCACAGCGGCACCTTCGGCGGCGCCGTCGCCAATCCGGCCGATGCCCTGGCCGGCATGATCGCGGCGCTGCACGATGGCGAGCGCCGCATTGCCGTACCCGGCTTCTACGACAAGGTACGCCCGCTCAGCCCCGCCGAGCGCGAGGAGTACAAGCGCCTGCCCCACAAGGATGAGGCCTACATGAAGGAACTCGGCGTGAACGGCCTCGTCGGCGAGGCCGGCTACAGCACGCTCGAGCGCACATCCGGCCGGCCGACGCTAGAAGTGAACGGCATCTGGGGTGGCTACACGGGCGAAGGCGCCAAGACCGTGCTGCCGGCCAAGGCGGCGGCCAAGATCAGTTGCCGCCTGGTGCCGGACCAGGACCCGGACGAGATCGCCCGCCTCGTCGAGGCGCAGCTCAAGCGCCTCGCGCCGGCGGGGATCGCGGTCGCGGTCAAGCAGCACCACGGCGGGCGGCCCTTCCTCTGCGCGCTGGACAGCCCCTTCGTCGAGGCCGGCAAGGGCGCGCTGGAGGCCGCGTTCGGCAAGCGCCCCGTGCTGGCGCGCGAGGGCGGCTCGATCCCCGTCGTGGAGGCCTTCAACCGCGAATTGAAGGCGCCCGTGGTGCTGATGGGCTTCGGGCTCCCCGACGACAACCTGCACTCTCCCAACGAGAAGCTGGACCTGGAGCAGTTCCACAAGGGCATCGAGGCGGCGGCGCACTTCCTGGCGCTGGCGGGGAAGGTGGGAGGGTGACTACTTTAGGGGCAACCGCAACGACGGGAGGGGCCGTGCTGAACCTGGAGCTGAACGAACAGCAGCAGATGATCCGCGACATGATCCGCGACTTCGCGGTGAAGGAAGTGGAGCCGATCGCCGCGCGCATCGACGAGACGATGGAGTTCCCCGAGGCGAACATCGCCAAGCTCGCCCAGCTCGGCATCCTCGGCATGACGGTGCCGCCGGAGTACGGCGGCCAGGGCATGGACCACCTCAGCTACACGATCGTGGTCGAGGAGCTCTCCCGCGTTTGCGCGAGCACGGGCATCACCGTAGCGGCGGCGATCAGCCTGGGGATCGGGCCGATTCTCGCCAACGGCTCCGAGGAGCAGAAGAAGAAGTGGCTGCCCGACCTCGCGGCGGGCAGGTTCCTGGGCGCCTTCGGCCTCACCGAGCCCGGCGCGGGCTCGGATGCCGGCAGCCCGCGCACCACGGCCGTGCTCAAGGGCAACGAGTGGGTGATCAACGGCACGAAGCAGTTCATCACGAACGCGGGGCACGCCGGCCTGATCACGATCACCGCCAAGACGGACACGACGGCGCCGCGCGGGCACGGCATCAGCGCCATCGTCGTGCCCAAGGACGCGCCCGGCTTCAAGCTCGGCACCAAGGAGAACAAGCTGGGCATCCGCGCCAGCGAGACCTGGGAGCTGATCTTCGAGGACTGCCGCGTGCCGGCCAGCAACCTGATCGGCGAGCTGAACACGGGCTTCGGCACCTTCATGCGCACGCTCGAGGGCGGGCGCATCTCGATCGGGGCGATGGCCCTGGGCATCGCGCAGGGGGCGCTGGACAAGGCCGTGCCCTACGCACTCGCCCGCGAGCAGTTCGGCAAGCCGATCGCCAGGCACCAGGCCATCGGCAACATGATCGCCGACATGGCCACCGAGATCGAGGCGGCGCGCCATCTCGTCTACAACGCGGCGCGGCTGAAGGACGCCGGCCGGCCCTACGGCAAGGAAGCCGCGATGGCCAAGCTCTACGCGAGCGAGGTCTCCATGCGCGCGGCGAGCAAGGCGATCCAGATCCACGGCGGCTACGGCTACACCAAGGAGTACCCGGTGGAGCGCTACTACCGGGACGCCAAGCTCACCGAGATCGGCGAGGGGACGAGCGAGATCCAGCGCATCGTGATCGCCCGGCGGGTGCTCGAGGAGTTCGGTGGATAATCTCGGCGGCCTGCTGCTGAAGGCCTTGCTCTTCCTGGTGGCGCTGATCGCCCTGCGCGAGTTCTTGAAGCGGGGCGGCGGCGGCTGCTGAAGCCCCTAGTCGTCGCGGTCGCGGCGGCTAGTGATGGTGACGAACAGCGCGGGCACGACGAAGAGCGTGAGCAGGGTGGCGGAGACCAACCCCCCGATGACCACCGTTGCCAGAGGCCGCTGGACTTCCGCGCCGATGCCCGTGTTGACTGCCATCGGCACGAAGCCGAGGCTGGCGACGAGCGCGGTCATGAGCACGGGCCGCAGGCGGCGATCCGCGGCCTGCAGCACCGCCGCCCGCAGCGGCAGCCCCTCGGCCAATAGCTGGCGGATCGTCGAGACGAGGACCATGTCTCCGAGCACGGCGACGCCAGAAAGGGCGATGAAGCCCACGGCGGCCGAGATGCTGAACGGCAAGTCCCGCAGCCAGAGCGCGAGCACCCCGCCCACCGCGGCGAAGGGCACGCCCGTGAACACGCGCGCGGCATCGATGACCCGCTGGTAGGTCACGTAGAGCAACCCGAAGATCAAGCCGAGGGCGATCGGCACTACGATCAGCAAGCGCGCCCGCGCCCGCTCCAGGTGCTCGAACTGCCCGCCGAAGCGGACGTAGTAACCCGGGGGCAGCGCCACTCGCTCGCTGATCGCGGTGCGCAAGTCGGCGACCAGACTGCCCACGTCGCGACCGCGGGCGTTCGTCTGGATCGTCACCCGGCGGCGGCCCCACTCGCGGTTGATGGTGGAAGGACCCTCGATCATCCTGATGTCGGCCAGCGACGCGAGCGGCACCAGGTCACCGGCGGTCGCGGCGACGAGGATCCTGCCTACCGCGGCAACGTCGGTGCGATAGCGGTCGTCCAGGGTGATCGCGATCGGGAACCGGCGCTCGCCCTCCTGGAGCGTGCCCACGCGCCGCGTGCCGAGCGAGGCGACGGCGTCCAGCACCTCGCTCGTCGCGATCCCGTGGCGCGCGATCGCCTCGCGATCGACCTCGATCTGCAGGATGGGCTGACCCGTGAGCTGCTCCACGACCACATCTGCGGCGCCGGGCGTCGAGCGCATCACCGCCTCGATCTCCCGCGCCTTGGCCTTGAGCACGGTGAAGTCGTCCCCGAAGAGCTTCACGGCGACGTCTGCGCGCACCCCGGCGACCATCTCGTTGACACGCATCTCGATCGGCTGTGTGAAGACCATGCGCATGCCCGGAAAGCCCGCGAGCTTGGCTTGCACTGCCGCGACCAGCTCGTCCTGGCTGCCGGCGTGCATCCACTCCTTCCGCGGCTTCAGCGTGATGAAGATGTCCGAGAGCTCGAGCCCCATTGGGTCAGTGGCGACCTCCGCGGTGCCGGTGCGGGTCCAGACCCGGTCGATCTCCGTCGGGAAAGCCTGGAGTAGTGCGCGCTCGATGTAGCCGCCGTAGCGCACGGATTCGTCGACGGCGACGCCGGCCAGGCGGATGGTGTTGACGACGATGGCGCCTTCGTTGAGCCGGGGGATGAACTCCGAGCCGAGGCGGGTGGCGAGCAGCCCGCCTGCGACGACCAATAGTGCTGCGCTGGCGATGACGAGGCGCGGGCGGCGAAGCGCGGACTCAAGGGCCGGGCGGTAGGCGCGCTTCGCCCCGCGGACGACCCAATTCTCCCTGTCGGCGAGGCACCGCGGCAGAAAGGTCGCGCTCAAGGCGGGCATCAGGGTCATGGACAGCACGAGCGAGCCGCAGAGCGCGAAGATGACGGTCGCGGCCATCGGCCGGAACAGCTTGCCCTCCACGCCTTCGAGGGCGAGGATCGGCAGGTAGACGATCATGATGATCAACTCGCCGAACAGGGTGGGCCGTCGCACCTCTACGGCGGCCTCCTGCACGATCTCGGCGCGCGAGCGCCCGGTTCGATCCTCGGCGATGCGGCGGACCGAATTCTCAACCGTGATGACCGAGCTGTCGACGATCAACCCGAAGTCGATCGCGCCCAGGCTCATCAGCGTGCCCGCGATGCCGGCGCGGACCATGAGGTCGAAGGCGAAGAGCATCGAGAGCGGGATCGCTGCGGCGACGATGAGCCCGGCCCGGAGGTTGCCGAGGAAGAGGAATAGCACCGCGATCACCAGCAGCGCCCCCTCGAAGAGGTTCTCGCGTACGGTGTGCAGGACCCGGTCGACCAGCTCGGTGCGGTTGTAGACGGTCGTCACCTGGACGCCCGCGGGCAGGGATTTCTTGATCTCGGCGAGGCGCAGCTCCAGGCGCCTCGCCACGTCGTGGCTGTTCTCGCCCATGAGCATGAAACCGAGGCCGAGCACGATCTCGCCCTTGCCGTCGGCGGGGACTGCGCCGCGACGGATCTCCCGGCCCTCAACCACGCGGGCGAGGTCGCGAACGCGAGTCGGCACGCCATCCCGAACGGCAACGGGGATCTCCTCCACGTCTTCGAGGCTGGTGACGATGCCGATCCCCTGCACGAGCGCCGATTGCCCTGCCTGATCGAGGGTGCCGCCGCCGACGTTCGCGTTGTTGCGCTCGAGCGCCTCGGCCAGCTGACCCAGGCTGAGCCCGTGCTGGGCCAGGCTGACGGGATCGACGAGCACGTGGATCTGCCGCTCGTCGCCGCCCCAGGTGTTCACCTCCGCAACCCCGGGCACGGTCCGCAGCTGCGGCTTGATGATCCAGTCCTGCACGACGCGCAGCTCGCTGAGGCTCTTGCCCGCGCCCGTCACGAGGTAGTGGAAGATCTCGCCCAAGCCGGTGGCCACGGGACCCAGTTGCGGGCGTTCGATGCCCATGGGCAGCTCGACGGCCTGCAGGCGTTCCATGACCACCTGGCGCGCGAAGTAGACGTCCGTGCCTTCGTCGAAGACGAGGGTCACTTGCGAAAGGCCGAACTTCGAGATGGAGCGCACTTCCTGGAGATCGGGCAGCCCCGAGATCGCCTGCTCGATCAGGAAGGTGATCTGGCGCTCGATCTCAAGGGGGGACAGCGCCGGCGCGACCGTGTTGACCTGCACCTGCGCCGGCGTGCTGTCGGGAAAGGCGTCGATCGGCAGTTCGCGCAGCGCCAGAATCCCGAGGCCGATCCAGACCAGCGAGGCGGCGATCACCAAGGCGCGGTGCCGGATGGACCAGCCGATGACGTGGGCGAGGAAGCGATCCATCGGCTAGCGCGCCTCGCCAACGTCGCAGCAGCCGGCGCCGATGCTCTCCTTGAGCGTCTCGGTTTTCAGGAAGAAGCTCCCTTCGGCGACCACCAGTTCGCCGGGCCGCAGGCCGGCGGTGACGGCGAGCAGCGGGGTGTCCGATGGCGCCAGCGCGACGTGCCGCGTCTCGTACTCCCCGGCGCCCACGGGGACGAAGACGATGGATGTCCCCTTGGCGTCCTGGACCGCCGCCCGCGGCACGAACGCCGCGGTGCCCCCGCTCGGCGTGTAGATCCGAGCCCGCGCGTAGGTGTTCGCGCGCAGCGCGCCTTCGGCATTGTCGAGCGGCGCGCGCGCGCGCACGGTGCGGGTGGG
>VGXI01000052.1 GCA_016873475.1 bacterium
CCCCGAACATCCAGGACGGCAGCATCCTGCACGTCGACGCCGGCTTCCCGCTGCGCATCGGGGATCGCGTCACGGTGGGACACGGGGCCATCCTCCACGGCTGCACGATCGAGGACGAAGCGCTGATCGGCATGGGAGCGACCGTGCTCAATGGCGCCACGGTGGGGCGCGGCAGCCTCGTCGCCGCGGGGGCACTCGTGCGCGAGGGCATGCAGATTCCGCCCTTCAGCCTCGTGGCCGGCGTTCCGGCCGCGATCAAGCGCGGCTTGCCCGAAGCGCAGGCCCTCGCCGCGCACCGGGCCTCGGCCCTTCACTACGCCGAGGGCGCGGCGCGCTATCGCCGCGGGCTGGCACCCGTCGAGGAGGACGCCGATGGCCGCTAGCGGGCGCCGCTTCCTCGCCCTCCTCGTCGCGCTCTCCGCGCTGGCCGGCGGCTTCGCGCTCCTGAGCCTGACGCCCGGCGCCGCCTGCGCGCGCGGCCTCAGCGCCGCCGAGGAGGCGGCCGCCGAGCGCGAGCACGCCGAGATCCTCGCCGCCTTCGAGCGCGGCGAGGCCGAGAGAGCGCGCGCGCGGGGAGCGGCCCTGCTCGAGCGCAGTCCGGACTGGCGGGGCGCGCCCGCCCTCGCCCGCCGTCTGGCGGAGAGCGATCTCGAGGAAGCGCGCTGGGCCCTCGCGCTCGAGCAGCTCAGCCGGCTGCTGGAGCGCTATCCGGCGAGTCCCGAGCGCTGGCCGGCCATCGTCCTGAAGGCGCGCGCCCTCGCGGCCTCCGGCCGCAGTCTCGACGCCGCGGTGGGGCTCGATCGTGCTCTCGAAACCTGGCAGGACGAGGCCTGGCGGCCGCGGGCCGAGGCCCTGCTCGCCGATCTGCTCGATCACGAGCTGGGCGCTGCCGACCTGCAGCGCTTCCTCGACCGGCGTCCCACCTCGCGCCGGCTGGGCCAGGCTCAGAAGGCGCTCGCCCGGGCGCAGGCGGCGCCGCGCCCCGGCGCCACCCCGGCGGCGACTCCGGCTGGCAGCGGACCGGCAGCGCCCGCTGCGGCGGCCGCGGCAGCGCCGGCGCCTGCCCCGCCGGCGTCTGTGCGCGGCGGCCGCGTCGGTCTGCTCGCGCCGCTCACGGGCCGCTACCAGATCTACGGCGAGGCCCTGCGCGACGGCGCTCGCCTGGCGCTGGGGCGCTTCAACAGTCAACGCGGCGCCGACTTCGCGCTCGTGGAGGCCGATACCGAGGGCGAGCCCGTCAAGGCGGCGCTCGCCGCGCGCCGGCTCATTCAGGTCGAGCAGGTGAGCGCTCTGCTGGGGGAGGTGCTCTCCAATCCGACCGTGGCGGCCGCCGTCGAGGCGAACGCGCGCGGGGTCCCCTTGCTCTCGCCGGCTGCCACCGCCGAGGACATCCATGCGGTGGGCGAGTGGGTCTTCCAGAATCGCATCAGCGGCGAGGCGCAGGCTCTGGCGCTGGGCCGCGTCGCTGTGCGCGAACTGCTGGGTGCTCGCTTCGCGGTGCTCTACCCGAAGCAGGGCGACGGCGAGACGCTGGCGCGACTCTTCGCGTCCACGGTCGAGGGCCTGGGCGGCGAGCTGGTCGCCTCGGTCGCCTACGACGTGGGGGCGACCGACTTCGGCGAAGTCCTCGAGGAACTGCGCGTCGCGCAGCCCGAGCTGCTCTTCCTGCCGGGCGAGGTCGAGCAGCTCATCCTCCTCGTGCCGCAGCTCGCCTTCTACGGCATCGACGCCCAGCTCCTGGGCAACGAAGCCTGGAATTCGCGGCGGCTCGCCCGCCAGGGCGGGGCTGGCATCGAGGGGGCCGTCTTCCCCAGCGACCTGCTACTCCTGCGCGATCGCGAGCTGCTGCGCGACTTCGAGCGCCTGCACGCCGAGCGCTTCGAGAGCGGCGTGCGCCCGATCGCAGCCCGCGGCTTCCTCGGCCTCACGCTCCTGCTCGAGTCGCTGCTGGAGGGCGGCGGGCAGCCCGCGGCCACGCGGGCGCTGCTGGCCGAGCGCACGGCGGCGGCCGCGGACGAGGCGACCCGCCGCGCGGCCCTGGCCGCGCAGGTCACCCTGATGACCGTGCACGGGGGCGAGATCCAACCCTTCCAGGCGGGACCGCCCTGGCGCCCGGCCGTCTCCGGCGGGGGCTTCATTGACGGCCCCTAGGGCCCGTGCTAGCCTGAGCCTTCTGCGAAAGCGAGTCCCCGTGCCCCAGTCCGCATGCGACCTCGAGCGGTCACTGCAGGCCATTCCGCCCGTCGACGCCCTCCTCGCCACGCCCGCCTTCGCGGCGCTGGCACGGCGCTGGCGGCGGGACGGCCTGCGGCGCTTCCTCAACCTGCGCCTGGCCGAATACCGCGCCGCCCTGCGCGCGGGCCACCGCCCGCCGCTCGCGCGCGCCGCCTTCCTTCGCCAGCAGGCGCCGCGCTGGGCGGCCGACTGGCGGGAACTCTGCGAGCAGAGCACCCGGCGCGTGATCAATGGCAGCGGTGTGCTTCTGCACACGAACCTCGGCCGCGCGACGCTCTCCGAGCGCGCCCAGCGCGAGCTCGCCCTCGCCGCGCGCTGGCCCGTCGATCTGGAGCTGGACCTGGCGACCGGCGAGCGCGCCGCGCGCACGCGCAAGGTCGAGCTGCTGCTCGCGCTGCTCACCGGCGCGGAAGCGGCCTTCGCCGTCAACAACAACGCGGCTGCGCTCACGCTCGCCGTCGATACCCTCGCGCGCGGGCGGCGCCTCATCGTCTCGCGCGGCGAGCAGGTGGAGATCGGCGGCTCCTTCCGCCTGCCGGAGATCCTCGAGCGCTTCGCCGGCCGCATGGTCGAGGTCGGCACCACCAACCGCACGCGGCGCAGCGACTACGCGAAGGCGATCGCCAAGCGCGGCGACGTGCTGCTCAAGGTGCACCGCAGCAACTTCAGCCAGATCGGCTACGTCGCCGAGGTGACGCTGGCCGAGCTGGTCGCTCTCGGCGCCGAGCAGGGCTGCCCGGTGATCTACGATCTCGGCAGCGGCCGCTTCGACCCGGGCGCCGAGTGGCTGGGTGAGCCGCCGCTGTCCGAGGCGCTCGCCGCCGGTCCCGACCTGATCAGCTTCAGCGGCGACAAGGTCTTCGGCGGACCGCAGGCGGGCATTCTGCTCGGCCGCACCGAGACGGTGGCCCGGCTCCGCGCCAATCCCCTTGCCCGCGCCCTGCGCCTGGACAAGCTGAACATCGCCGCTCTCCAGGCGACGCTCAGCGACCGCCTCGCCCTCGCGGCGCCCCTGCCGACGACCGCCATGCTCGATCGCGAGCGCGGCGCGATCGAGGCGCTCGCCCGCGAACTCGCGCGGCAGCTCACCGCGCCGCCGATCGCAGGCCTGGCCATCGAGGTGCAGACGAGCGCTGCGCGCAGCGGCGGCGGCGCCGCGGCGGAGAGCGACTGGCCCAGCGCCGGCCTCGCGCTGCGCGTGGCCGGCTGCTCGGCCCAGCGTCTCGCCCAGCGCCTGCGGGCGGCGCGGCCTGCGCTGCTCGGCACGGTGCGGCGCGAGGAGTTTTTCCTCGACTTGGCGGCGGTTTCCCGGGAAGAATTGCCGGAAGCGGCGCGCGTCCTGCGCCGCATCCTGGCCCAGGCGGTGAAGGAGGGGACCCGGCCGTGAGTCGGAGCGCTTTCCATGGCGGCAAGGAGCCGCCGCGCGGCGAGAGCGCCCTGGTCTGGCCGCCCGCAGGCGGCGAACCGGGAGCGGCCCTGGCCGAGCTGGCCGCGGCCGTCGACGCCCTCGGCGAGGCGGGCGCCCTGCTCCTGATCGAAGCGGCCGCGGACGGCGGCGCCGCTGCGCTGGATCTCTGCGCCCGCCTCGCGGCGCACTGGCAGGGCGCGGGCCGCAGCGTCCTGGTCGTGGACGCGCATCCCCTCGCGCCTTTCTTCGACGCCCCGGCCGGCGGCAGTCCCGAGGGTTTCACCGAGATCCTCCACTACGGGCTCAGTCCCGCGGCCGCGGCGAGCGAGCGGCCCGGCTGCGCAGGGCTCTGGATCGCCGGCGGCGGGCGCTGGGTCCTGCCCCTCGAGTCGCCCGAAGAGCCGGGCCGGACCCTGGCCCGCCTGCTGGGCGAGGCCGAGCGCGTCCTGCTGCTCGCCGATGCGGGCAATGCGGAGGGCCTGCTGCCGGCCCTGCGCGCGAACGTGCACACCCGGCTGTGCCTGAGCGCCGCGCCGGCAAAGGGCAGCGCGCCGGCGGCGACCGCGGCGCCGCGGCCCGCCACGGTGACGCCGCCCGCCACGGTGACGCCGCCCCGGAGCGAGCGGCCGCTCCGCGGCGCCCCTCCCCGCATGGGCGCGCCGCAGGGGCCGGCGCGGGACGGCGACCGGCCGGCAGCGAGGCGCCGCTGGCGCTGGCCGCTGCTCCTCGTGCCGGCGGGCGCTGTGCTGCTCGTCCTCGGCGTGTCTCTGATCCGCGGTCCCTGGCGCGGCGAAGGGCCCGGGCGCAGCCTCGAACGCGGCGGCGGCGACGCCTTCTCGCCGCTGCCGGGGCCGGCCGAGCTGCCCTACCGGGCGCCGCATGCGCCCGCGGATTCCCTGGCCGCGGCGCCGCCTGCCGCGCGCGAAACGAGCGAATCCGCGCCGGCGACCGCCCCCGCGCGGCGTTTCGAGCCGGCCGCCGGCTGGTCGCGGCTGCTCGCCGGGACGGGCCCCTTCTACGTCCACCTCGAATCCTATCGCGACAGCTTCCTGGCCGCGGAGGCCGCCGGCGCCCCGGCCGCGCGGCGGGTAGGGGCGCGCCTCGCGCCTGCCACCGTCGAGGGCGTGCGCTGGTATCGGCTCTGGCTCGGCCCCTTCACGGACATCGCGGGTGCGGCCGCCTGCCGCGACTCCCTCCTCGACCGCGCGGGCGAGGACTACTGCCGGATCGTGACACCGACGCCCTGACGCGGGCAGGAGCGAGGAGCAAGCGTGCGCCTATCGAGATTGGAGATGCTCGGCTTCAAGTCCTTCATGGGCAAGACCGCCCTGGATTTCGAGCCGGGCATCACGGCCGTGCTCGGACCCAACGGCTGCGGCAAGTCGAACATCGTCGACGCGATTCGCTGGGTGCTGGGCGAGCAGAGCGCGAAGCTCCTGCGCGGCACGAAGATGGAGAACGTCATCTTCGACGGCACGAAGCGCCGGGCGCCGATGGGCCTCGCCGAGGTGACCCTCACCTTCACGGGCGCCAACGAGACGCTGCCCGTCGAGTGGGACGAGATCAGCATCACGCGCCGCGTCACGCGCGCGGGCGGCAGCGAGTACTTCCTCAACCGCCAGCCCTATCGTCTGCACGAGATCCGCGACCTGCTCGCGGGTACCGGCCTGGGCAACCACGTCTACTCGATCATCGAGCTGGGCATGGTCAAGGACATCCTCGCCGAGACGGGCGACAAGCGCCGCCTGCTCTTCGAGGAAGCCAGCGGCATCATGCGCTACAAGCTGCGCCGCAAGGAGAGCCTGGCCAAGCTGACCGCCACCGAAGGCGACCTGACGCGGCTCACCGACATCCTCGACGAGCTGGGCAAGAGCGTGCGCTCGCTGAAGGTGCAGGTGGGGCGCGCGCGCAGCTATCAGCGCGTGAAGGAGGAGCTGACCGCCGCCGAGCGCCAGCTCGCCGCCGAGCAGCTGCACGCCTACTGGCAGCGGCAGCGCGCGCTCTTCCGCGAACGCGAGTGCGCGAGCGATGCCGGCCGCGAGAGCGAGGCGCGGCTCGCCGGCCTCGAGGCCGGGCTCGCGGCCGAGCAGCTCGAGCTCCCCACCCGCGAGGAGGAGTACAAGCGCCGCCGCGACCGGCTCGACGAGGTGACGGGCGCCTACCGCAGCCGCGAGGAGGAACTCGCCGTGCTCGAGGAGCGGGCCCGCGCCGAGGAGCGCCAGGCCGCGCTGCTCGAGCAGGAAGCCCGTCTGGCCGCCGAGGTGATCGAGCGCCTGGAGAGCGAGCGGCGCGAGCTGACCGGCGAGCGGGGCGAGCTGGAAGCTCTCGCCTCGCGCCTGGAGAGCGAGCTGGCGACGGTCGAGATCGAGCACCGGGAGCTGGATACCAGCTTCGGCGAGCGCCGCGGCGTCCTCACCCGAGAGAAGCAGCTCCAGCTCGACTTCGCGCGCCAGCAGGCCGAGACGAGCGGCGAGCTCGAGCGCCTGCGCGAGCGGCTCGCCGCCAGCGCGCGCCGGCAGAGCGAGCTGGCTGCCGAGACGGCAGCGCTGGACGCGCAGCGCGCCCAGCACGAGGCGGAGCTGGTCAGCCTGCGGCAGGGCGAGGCCGCCGCCGCTGCCGCGCTGCTCGCCCTGCAGGGGCGTCAGGAGGAGCTGCGCGCGGGAGCCGAGCGGGACGAGTTCGGCCGGCTCGAAGTGGAAGCCCTGCTGCGCGAGCTGGAGCTGAAGGCCGAGAAGGCCGCCGCGCGCCACGAACTGCTCGCCCGCCTGCGCGACGAAGGCGCGGGCTACCCCGAAGGCACGCGGCGTCTGCGCGATCGCCACGCGGGCGACGGCGACCTCCTCGGCGCGCTCGGCGACCTGCTGCGGGTGGAGAGCCGTTACCGCGTGGCCGTCGAGTGCGCCCTCGAGCGCGAACTGGGCGCCCTCGTCGTGCGCGGTGGTCGCGGTCTCGACTGGCTGCACGAATTGCGGGCGGAGGACGGCGGGCGCGCCCTGCTCGTCGAGTTGGCGGCCGTCGCCCCCGCGCCGGCCACCAGGACGCCCGCGGACTGCCTGCCGCTGATCGACCTCGTCGACGGCCCGCCCGAACTGCACGCCGCGCTGGCGCGCCTGCTCGCGCGGCACCACTACGCGCCCGACGCGGAGCGCGCGCGGGCGGCCCTGGCCGCGGCCGGCGGCGAGGAGCTGGTGCTCGTCACGCCGGAGGGCTTCGTGTTCCAGCGCGGCCTCGTGGCCGGCGGCAGCACGGGCCCCGAGGAGAGCCGACCCCTGGGCCGCGGCGAAGAGCTGGCGGCCCTGGCCAGCGAACTGGCGGCCCTGGCGCCGCAGCGGCAGCGCCTGGCCCAGGCGCGCGCCGATCACCTCGCCACGCAGACGGCCCTGCGCGAAGCGCTGGCGGCCCTCGAGGCCGAATTGCCCGCCGCCCGGGCCCGGCTCGCCGAACGCGAGACGGAGCGCGCGCGGATCGAGACGCGCCTCGCGCGCGCGGGCGAGGACGCCCAGGCCGTCGCCGACGAGATCGCCCTCCAGCAACGGCAGTCCGCCGCGTTCGCCGCGGCCCTCGCGGCCGCGGAGGCGGGCCTCGCGCAGCTCGGCGAGGCGCAGCCGGCCCAGTCCCTGGACCTGGCCGCCCTCGAGGTGGAGGTGGCGCGTCTGGAGCGCGAGCGCGACAGCGCGCGCGCCCGCGGCGACGAGCGCCGCCTGGAGATGACGGCCACCCGCGGCCGGCGCGAGAATCTGCGCCTGCGCGAGGAGAACCTCGAGCGCAACTTGGCGGGCCAGTGGTCGCGCCGCGAGAGCGGCGAGACCGGCGCCGCCACCAGCCGCGGCCAGGTGACGAACCTGCGCGAGCAGGCCCAGAGCCTCCGGGAGGGCCTCAGCGCGGAGCGCCGCGCGCTCGAAGTCCAGCGCGGCGACGCCGCTGCCCTGCTCGCCGAGATCGGCGCCCTGCGCGATGCGCTGGGCGAGCGGCAGGCGGAGCTGCGCCGCCTGCGCGAGGCGCAGCGCGAGAGCGAGCAGGCCGCCCACGCCCTGGACATCGAGATCAGCACCCTGCGCGTGAAGATGGAGGACCTGCAGGCGCGAGTTCGCGAGGAGCTGGGCGCCGAGCTGGATCCGGCCGCCGACCCGGCCGCCGACGGGGGCTACCGCCCGGCGGTGGAACAGAGCGTCGCGGAGGCTGTCGCCGCGCTCAAGGAGAAGCTCGCGCGCCTGGGCGTGGTCAATCTGCTCGCGCTGGAGGAGTACACGGAGAAGAACGCGCGCTACGAGTTCCTGCTCGCCCAGCAGGCGGACCTGCTCGCCGCGCGCGCGCAGCTGCTGGAGACCATCCGCACGATCAACGCCGAGGCCAAGCAGCGCTTCGCCGAGAGCTTCCGCGCGATCCGCGCGAACTTCATCGAGATCTTCTGCACGCTGTTCGACGGCGGCGAGGCGGACCTCGCCTTCACCATCGATCCCGAGGATCCGCTCGAGGGCGAGATCGTCGTCACCGCCAAGCCGCGCGAGAAGAACATCAGCACGGTACAGCTGCTCTCCAGCGGCGAGAAGACGCTCACCGCGCTCGCCCTGCTCTTCGCCGTCTACCTCAGCCAGCCCAGCCCCTTCTGCGTCTTCGACGAAGTGGATGCGCCGCTGGACGACGCCAACATCGCGCGCTTCACCAAGCTCGTGCGCGAGTTCAGCGCCCGCACGCAGTTCGTGATCATCACGCACAACAAGCGGACGATGGAAGTGGCCGGCCATCTCTACGGCGTGACGATGGAGGAGAGCGGCGTCTCCAAGCTGGTGAGCGTGGCGCTCGAGGACGTGCCGGACGACTTCGGCGCCCAGGCGGCGGCCGCCTCGTGAACCTCTTCGCGAAGCTGAAGGCCGGCCTCGGCAAGACCCGCAGCCAGCTCGTGGGGCGCGTCGAGACGCTCTTCGCGGGCGGCGGCCGCGCCGAGCTAGCGCCGGCCGTTTTCGAAGCGCTCGAGGAGCTGCTCATCGAGGCCGACCTCGGCGCGGAGCTCGCGGTCGACGTCGCCGAGCGCGCGCGGCAGCAACTGACAGCGGGCGGCGTCCGCGGGGACGACTTCGAGGCCGTGCTCGGCCTGCTGCGCGAGGCGATCGACGCGGAGCTGGCGGCCGGCCAGACGCCGGAGGCGCCCTGGGCGGCCGGGCCGCGCGTCGTCCTGCTGGTCGGCGTCAACGGCGTCGGCAAGACGACGAGCGCGGCCAAGCTGGCCTGGCAGCACCAGCAGGCCGGGCGCAAGGTGCTGCTCGCGGCGGCGGACACCTTCCGCGCCGCGGCGGGCGATCAGCTCGCGATCTGGGCCGAGCGCCTGGGCTGCGACATCGTGCGCCACGGGCCGGGCGCTGATCCGGCGGCCGTCGCCCACGACGCGATCGCTGCCGCCAAGGCGCGCGGGGTGGACGTCGTCATCGTCGACACGGCCGGGCGCCTGCACAACAAGGCGCACCTGATGGCCGAGCTGGCCAAGATCCGCCGCGTGATCGGCCGCGAGGTGGCGGGCGCGCCGCAGGAGGTGCTGCTCGTCATCGACGCCAACACGGGCCAGAACGCGATCCAGCAGTCGCGCGTCTTCAAGGAGGCGACGGAGGTGACGGGCATCGTGCTCGCCAAGCTCGACGGCACGGCCAAGGGCGGCGTCGTGCTGGCGATCGGCCGCGAGCTGGGCATCCCCGTGCGCTGGGTGGGTCTCGGCGAGACGCTCGCGGACCTGGCGCCCTTCGATCCGGCGGCCTTCAGCGCCGCGCTGCTGGCGAGGGATTGACGTGGCCGGCTGGCGCGGCGCGAGCAGCCGGCGCGAGGCGCTCTTCGCCCTGTTGCTCGCCGCGCTGACGCTGGCGCTCTACCGCGCGGCCTTCGGCGTCTTCTTCAGCACCGACGATCTGCTCTTCCTGCTGCGCGCCGACGGGCAGGTGCCCTGGGGCATGGGCACGCGCCGCCTGCTCTCGGTGCGGGTCTTCTTCAGCGCCGGCTGGCAGCTCTTCGGCGAGCGGCCGGCGCTCTTCCATCTCGCAATCCTGCTCCTGCACGCGGCGAACGCCTGGCTGCTCGCGCGGCTCGCGGGGCGGCTCGGCCTGGGCGAGACGGGCGGCTGGTTGGCGGCGCTCCTCTTCGTCTTCTCGCCGGTCGCCTTCACCTGCCTGCACTGGATCAGCGGCGTGCAGGACGTGCTGATGGCCAGCTTCGCGATCGCGGCCGTCTGGGTCTGGCTGCGGCCGGGGCGGCTCGCCGAGCCGCTCGCGCTGCTGCTCTACCTTTGCGCGCTGCTCAGCAAGGAGGCGGCCTACCTGCTGCCGATCGCGGCGCTCGTCTTGCCGGGGAGCGCTCTGCCCGGTGCGCCGGCCGGCCGGCGTGCGCGGCGGCTGCGCGCGCTCCTCGCCCTCGCGCCGGGGCTCGTCCTCCTCTACACGGGCGGCGCGCTGACGCCGCGCCCGGCGGGGGATCCCTACGCGGCGGCCTACGGCGCGAACATCCTCTGGAACGCCCTCACCTACAGCGCCTGGCTGCTGCGCCTCTGGACGCCCTTCCCCGATCAGGTGCCGCAGTACGAGCCCTCGCTCTGGCGCTGGGGGCTGGTCCTGCCCCTCGCGCTCGGTCTACTCGCTGTCTGGCGCCCGCGCTGGCGCGCCGCAGTCGGTGCCGCCGCGCTCGTGGCCCTCGTCCTGGTCGCGCCGGTCCTGCCGCTCGTGCGGCACAGCTACCTCTACTACCTCTACCTGCCACTCGCGCCGCTCTGGCTGCTGGCGGCCGCGGGGCTCGCGCGGCTGCCCCTGCCCTCGCCGCGCTGGGCGCTCCTGGCGCCGCTCCTCCTGGCCGCGCTCTGCGCCTGGCGCCTCGAGGCGCGCACGGCGATGACCCTCGAGGGCAAGCTGCAGGCCGATCCGATGCTGCGCTACGGCGCGCTCGTCGAGGCGGCCGTGCGCGAGCTGCGCGCCGAGCCGACGCCGCCCCAGGGGGAGGTGCTCGCGATCGCGCCCTTCGTCGGCGAGGCGGTGGACCTCGCGGCCGGCCTGCGCGCGACCCCCGGCGCGCGGCGCGTGCAGTTCCTGCCCGTCGACAAGGCGCTCTACCAGGGCGCGGCCGTGCCGCTCTTCTTCCCGGCGGTGACCAGCTTCCGCGTGCTCAGCGCGCTGCCCGGCGTCGAGCCGGGCGCCGATCCCGCCTGGCAGCGCAGCGAACTCTACCTGCTCTCGGGTCTCACCGACTTCCGCTACCTGGGCCGCGGCGAGGTCGGGCGGCGGGAGCTGACGCGGGTGCTCTTCCAGCAGCGCTACCTGCGCGAGGCGATCCGCGAAGTGGAGGTGCTGCAGGCCCTGCATCCCGACGATCCCGATCTCCTCTACGATCGCGGCGTACTGGCCCTGGTCACGGGAGACGCGGCGGGCGCGGAAGCGATCCGCGCGCGGCTCGCGGCGCTCGCGGCCGCGGCGCCGGACCGGGCGGGGCAGGCGCTGCGGGACTTCGAGGCGGCGCTGGCGCGCGCGGCGTCCGCCGCGGCGGACAGGGCGGCCGGGTCAGCGCGCTAGCGCCAGCGCACGGCCTGGCGGTCGTAGTCCGTCTTGATGCGGTAGGCGTCCAGCGGCGCGCTCTCGGGCAGGGGCTTCACGCGCAGCATCTCGCTCGCCTCGCCCTGGCGGTACTCCACCTCGAGCAGCTCCGCGCTGCGGCCCTTGCCGTAGCGGCCGATGAGGGCCGCCATCAGCTCGCGCTCCGCGCGCGTCGGAGTAGGCGCGCCGGGCAGCACGTGCACGAAGCCGAGCGGGCCCGACACGAAGGGCGCCTCGAGGAAGGGCCCCTCCGGGAAGAAGTGCTTGAGGAAGTTGTTCTCGGCCTCCTCGCGCCCGACGACGAGCTTGAGCCCCGGCGTGAGCCGGAAGTGCCGGCCCACCTTGAGCAGCAGGATGTCCCGCTCCGTGGGGCGCGCGCCCGCGGGCAGGTGCAGCACGAGGTCGGCGAAGCGCGCGGCGTAGACGATGTCCGTCAGGTAGCAGCAGCCGCCGGCCGGATTGGGGATGTCGTCCAAACCGGCGGCGGCGGCGAGCTGGTACTGCAGCCGGCGCGTCCGGCCCTGGATGCGCAGGAGCTTCTCGCGGTCCACCCAGCCCCGCTTCTCGGGCTCGGTGGGGGCGAGGAGCCGCGCCGAGAGCGGCCGCAGCAGGAAGCCGGCCAGCCCGCTCTCGCGCTCGATGGTTTGCATCGCCTGCAGGTGCTGGCTCATCGGCCGCTGGCCGAGCACCTCGCCGGTGAAGACGAAGTCCGCGCCCTCCTCCAGCATGATCGCCCGCGCCGCGCGCAGCATGTAGGCGCGGCAGTCGACGCAGGGATTGAGGTTGGCGCCGTAGCCGTGGCGGGGGCGGAGGATCACGTCGAGATAGCCCTCGGCGAGATCGACGATGCGCACGGGCACTTCGAGGTCGGCGCCCGCGCGCAGGGCCTCGTTGCGCAGGCGGCGGGGGTCCTGCCGCTTGCCGAGGGCGCCCATCGCGCGGTGGTGGTCGCTGCGGCAGAAGCCCGTCGAGAAGTTGATGCCGAGCACGGCGATGCCCTGCTCGGCGATCACGCGCGCGGCGAGCGTGCTGTCCAGGCCGCCCGAGATGAGGCCGATGGCCTTCACCCGGCTGCCATCTTCCTTGAGCCGCGAGGCCAGGCTCATGGGCTGTCGCCCACCTTCATGATGAGGACGCGGATCAGGCGGCCCTCCTCTTCAACGGCCAGCAGCCGCTGCCGGTGCGCGCGACACCAGGCCGGCAGGTCCAGCTTGACGCCGATGTCGTCGGCCAGCACCTCGAGCACCTCGCCCGCTGCCAGTTCGCGCATGGCCTTGTCGGTGTCGATCACCGGCCGCGGGCAGTAGCTGCCGCGCGTGTCGAGTCGGCGGGTGACGCCCGGGCGATCGGGGGCGCTCATCGGGGATCGGACTCCTCGGCCTGCGTTCACGGATAGTGTAGCAATTCTGCTCGGCATTGCACGCGCCCGCGACATCCGGCGGATCCGAATCCCCGCTGAGGGGCGGGCGCAGCGCCGGCGGCGGGCGCGAGAGTGCGAGCGGGCCCACGTTCGCACTCGGCCTGAGCTGGCTCTGGGGCGGCTAGCCGCCGGGGAGCCCAGCGGCCGCGCTACTCGTAGCGCAGCGCCTCGATGGGATCGAGCCGCGAGGCCTTGCGCGCCGGCCAGAAGCCGAAGAAGATGCCGATCGCCGCCGCGAACAGGAAGGCGAGCAGCACGGCGTCCGGCGGCACGAGGATGGGCCAACGCGCGAAGCGCGCCACCAGCTTCGCGGTGGCGAAGCCGAGGCCAATGCCAGCCAGGCCGCCGATCGCCGCCAGCACCACCGCCTCGGCCAAGAACTGGATCAGGATGTGCCAGCCCTTGGCGCCCACCGCCATCCGGATGCCGATCTCGCGCGTGCGCTCGGTCACCGAGACCAGCATGATGTTCATGATCCCGATGCCGCCCACGAGCAGCGACACGGAGGCGATCGCCGCGAGCAGGATGCGCATCACGCGCGAGGTGGAGCCCATCACGCTCGCGATGTCCTGCTGCGTGCGCACGGTGAAGTCGTCGTCGGCGCCGGGGCCGATCCGGTGCCGCTGGCGCAGCAGCTCCTGGATGCCGGCCACCGCCTGGGGCATCGTCTCCGCCGAGCTGGCCGAGGCGAGGATCATCGACAGCTTGGTCTGGCCGGAGAGACGCTTCATGACCGTCGTGTAGGGAACGACGACGACGTCGTCCTGGTCGCGGCCCCAGCTGTTCTGGCCCTTCTTGGCGAGCACGCCGATCACCGTGAAGGGCATCTTCTGCACGCGGATGATCTGACCGACCGGATCCGCGCCCGCGAAGAGCTGCGTGGCCACCGTCTGGCCGACCACTGCAACCTTGGCGACCCCGCGCACGGCCGAGTCGTTGAAGCCGCTGCCGCTCACGATCGGCCAGCTGCGGATCTCGAAGTAGTCGGCGTCGCCGCCCTGGATCGAGGTGAACCAGTTCTGGTTGCCGTAGACCACCATGCCGCGGCTGTCCGCCGTCGGGCTCAGCCGCGTGATGAAGGGCACCTGGGCCTCGATGGCCCTGGCGTCCTCCTCGGTGAGGGTCGACATGCTGCCGGCGCCGCCGTGCCGGCCGCCGCTCATGAAGGAGCCCGGGAAGACGTTGATCAGATTGTCGCCCAGCGAGGAGATCTGCGCCTGCACCAGGCTCGAGGCGCCCTCGCCGATGCCGACCATGGCGATCACGGCCCCGACCCCGATCACGATGCCGAGCACCGTGAGCCCCGAGCGCAGCTTGTTGCGCCCGATCGAGCGCAGGGCGACCTTGAGCAGCAGCCAGACTCTCATGCGGCACCCTCCGGAACGCCGAGCAGCCCGGGCAGGCGGACCGCGCTGGCCGCGGGCAGCCGGCGCAGCTCCTCGCCGGCGTCGCGGCGCCGCGCGATCGGGTGGTCCTCGACGATGAGCCCGTCGCGCAGGACGATCACTCGCGTGGCGTATTCGGCGATGTCCGTCTCGTGCGTGATCAGCGCCACGGTCATCCCCTTCGCATTCAGTTCCTGGAAGACCTGCATCATTCCTACCGAGGTGCGGGTGTCGAGGTTGCCCGTCGGTTCGTCGGCGAGCAGGATGTCGGGATCGTTGACCAGCGCCCGCGCCACGGCGACCCGCTGCTGCTGCCCGCCCGAGAGCTGGCTCGGCACGTGGTGCGCCCGCTCGCCGAGGCCCACGCGCTCCAGGCTCGCCCGCGCCCGCCGCTCGATGCCGCTGCCCGCTCCCTTGCCCGCGCTGTAGACGAGAGGCAGGGCGACGTTCTCGAGCGCGCTCGTGCGCGCGAGCAGGTTGAAGCTCTGGAAGACGAATCCGATCCGCCGATTGCGGATCTCGGCGAGCTGGTCGCGGCCCAGGCGGCCGACGTCCTCGCCGCGCAGCGCGTAGCGCCCGGCGGTCGGCTTGTCCAGGCAACCGACGATGTTCATCAGGGTCGACTTGCCGCTGCCCGAGGCGCCCATGATCGCCACCATCTCGCCGGCCTCCACGCGGAAGCTCACCCCGCGCAGCGCGATCACCTGGCTCTCGCCGCGGCCGTAGACCTTGACCACCTCGTGGATGTCGATGACCGCGCCCACTCGCGTCCCCCCCGGCTACATGCGGCGGCCGCCGCCCGGGGGCCGCGGCTGGAAGGGATTGACGACGCCCGCTTCGGGGGGCCTGCCCCCGCCGGTCTCGAGCGCGAGCACGACCTGCGCTCCCTCGGCAATCGTCTCGCCGAAGACGGCCGTGAAGCTGCCGTCGCTCACGCCGGTGCGGACGGCGACGGCCTGGAGCTCGCCGTTCGCGGCGAGCAGGTAGAGCTGGCCGGTGCGCGGCGCCGGCGCGGCGCGGTCCGCAGCCGGGCGCTCGTGGCCCGCGGCGCCCCGCTCGGCGCCGGGGCGCTCCCGACGCGACTCGCCGCGACCGGCCGCCGCTGCCTGGGCGGCGCCGGGCCCGCCGTCGCCCGGGCTCGCGCCCGGGGGGCGGAAGCGCAGGGCCATCGCCGGCACCTTCAGCACGTCGCGCGCGGCATCGACGAGCACGGAGACATTGGCCGTCATGCCGGGCAGCAGCTGCTGCTCGGGATTCTCGACGCGGATCACGACCGTGTAGGTGACGACGTTCGAGATCGTCTGCGGCGCGAGGCGGATCTGGTGCACGCTGCCGGTGAAGCGCAGGTCGGGATAGGCGTCCACGGTGAAGCTCGCCGCTTGGTTCTCGCGGATGCTGCCGATGTCCGCCTCGTCGACGGCCGCCTCGAGCTGCATCTGCGTCAGGTCCTGGGCGATCGTGTAGAGCGTGGGCGCCGAGAGCGAGGCCGCCACGGTCTGGCCGACGTC
Source organism: bacterium (assembly GCA_016873475.1). Taxonomy (NCBI): domain Bacteria; species bacterium. Next base: position 15,516 of record VGXI01000052.1, read on the forward strand.
GACGTCGCGGGAGACGACGACGCCGTCGATCGGGGAGCTGATCGTCGCGTAGCGCAGGTTGGTCTGGGCGCGCTCGAGCGAGGCGCGCGCGCTCTCCACGGAGGCGCGGGCGGCCTCCAGCGCGGTGAGCGCGGCGTCGAGCTCCGCCTGCGAGACGAGGCCCTCGGCCGCGAGCGGGGCCGTGCGGGCGCTGTCCCGCGCGGCCTGGCGCAGGGCGACCTCCGCGCGTGTCAGATCGGCGCGGTTCTGGGCGACCTGGGCCTTGAGGAAGGTGGGGTCGAGCTGGGCCAGCACCTGCCCGGCGCGAACGCGGTCGTTGAAGTCCGCGTAGAGGGCGGCGATGGTGCCGCTGACCTGGCTGCCCACCTGGACGGTCGTCACCGGGTTGAGCGTGCCGGTCGCCGACACGCGCACCTCGATGTCGCCGCGGCTGACGGCCTCGCTGCGGTAGCGCGGGGCGGCCTCGCCGCGCCGGCCGAACTTCCAGAGCGCGGCGGCGCCGACGAGCACCGCCACGGCGATCGCGATCCAGAGTCCGAGCTTGCGCATCGACAGAGCCTCCATCCCGGCCGCCGCCCGGCCGGCGCCGGCAGCCGCATCTCGCCTGCGAAGGGGGGATCCTAGCACGGAGGGACACGCGCCGCCGCCAAAATGCGGCGCGCGCCCCCGCGTTGCAATGGCCGCTGTGCTCCCGCGGTTTCCGGGATCCACCCCTCGCCTGAACACCGGGAGCTCGCCATGCGCCGCCACGCCCTCTGCGCCCTGCTGCTTCTCGCCAGCCTCGGGAGCCAGCCCGTGCACGCCAAGCTCGTCACGCAGACGCTCACCGACACGCACGCCGGGCGCACCTGCGAGGGCACCCTCGCCGACGACGACGCGCTCGCCCGCGATCCCCGCGTCGCCCCGCAGCGCCTGGCCGCCATTGGCTACTGCTTCGGCGGCAGCGGCGCCCTCGATGTCGCCCGCTCCGGCGCAGCCGATCCCTTCGTCAAGCTGGACGAGCTGCAGGCCTTCGTCGCCGAGATGGAAGCCGCGCGGGTGGACTACCAGCTCGTTCTCTACGCGGGGGCGGTCCGCGCCTTCACGCAGCGCGAGGCGGGCACGGATCCCAGCGCAGGAGCGGCCTACAACGCGGCGGCCGACCGGCGCTCCTGGGCCCAGCTGCAGGCGTTCTTCTCAGAAATCCTCGACTGAGAGGCGCCTTGACAGGGTCCGGAACCCTGGGTTTATTGAGGCAGCCTTCGGGGCGGGGTGAAACTCCCCACCGGCGGTGATCTCCTCTCGCGAGAGAGGCCCAGCCCGCGAGCGGCGCGAGCCGCAGATCCGGTGCGAACCCGGAGCCGACGGTCAAAGTCCGGATGGGAGAAGGCTGTCGGCGCGAGCTGCGCCCTGCCTTCGCACGCCCCGAGGTTCCGCCTCGGTTTTTTTGTGCCCGCCGGCGAGGGGGGAGCGTGAGCGCGAATCCGCAAGGCGAGTCGCAGTGGACGGGCGAGACGGCGGCCGATCGCCGCTGGCTCCTGCGCTGTCTGGAACTCGCCGCGCGCGGCGGGCGCGCCGTCGCGCCGAATCCGCAGGTGGGGGCCGTCCTCGTCAAGGCGGGACGCCTGATCGGCGAGGGCTGGCACCAGCGCGTGGGCAGCCCGCACGCCGAGCGGGAGGCCCTGGCCGCGGCCAGCGAGGATCCGCGCGGCGCCACGCTCTACGTCAGTCTCGAGCCCTGCCACCGTCATGGCCGCACGCCGCCCTGCACGGAGGCCATCCTCGCCGCGGGCATCGCGCGGGTCGTCTACGCGCTGGAGGATCCCAACCCGCGCGAGCGGGGCGAAAGCCACCGCCTGCTCGCGGCGGCGGGCCTCGCGGTGACGGGCGGCCCGCTCGCCGCCGCGGGGG
>VGXI01000053.1 GCA_016873475.1 bacterium
ACCGCCGGCCTCCACCTGCGCGAGGGCGAGCAGCTCCGCCGTCGGCGAGAGCACGCGCAGCCAGGCGCCGGGCGGCGGCAGCGGCTCCTGCCAGGCGAGGTCGCCGGCGCCCGGCTGGGCCCCGAAGCGCAGGCGCTCCGCGTAGCCGGCCGCCGCGACCACGGCCGGCAGCGAGGCCAGGGCCTCGGCCGGCGAGAGGCCGGGCGCCTCTCCCACGGCGCCGGGGCGCAGGGCATCCAGGGGCAGGGCCTGCTCGACGCGGAAGGGGCCCGAGGCCAGCCGGCGCAGGGCAGCCAGGTGCGCGGGCACGCCGACCAGCTCGCCCAGATCGCGCGCCAGGGCACGGACATAGGTACCGGCGCTGCAGGTGATTTCGAGCTCGAGCTCGCGGCCGTCGAAGGCGAGCGGCAGGATCGGGCCCACCCGGACGGGGCGCTCGGGGAGCGACGCGGCGTCCAGGCGCCCCGCCCGGGCGAGCTTGTAGAGCGGCACGCCCTCGCGCTTGATCGCCGAGAAGCCGGGCGGCCGCTGGCTGCGGCGCGCGGCGAGGGCAGCGAGGGCGGCGTCCAGCGCGGCCGGGGCGACCTGGAAGTCCGCGTCGGCGAGGCGCGCGATCTCGCGGCCCTGGGCGTCGTCCGTGTCCGTGGCGAGGCCGAAGCGCACGCGGCCGCGGTAGACCTTCTCGTGGCCGGCAAAGACCTCGGCCAGGCGGGTCGCCTCGCCGACGAGGACGAGCAGGAGTCCGCTGGCCGCGGGGTCGAGGGTGCCGCAGTGACCGGCGCGCCGGAGGCCAAGGGCGCGGCGGACGGCGCTCACGGCGTCGTGGCTGGTGGGGCCGACCGGCTTGTCGATGAGGAGCAGCCGGCCCGGCCTCACGCCTCGCCGTCCTCGGCCGCCGCTTCCTCGCCGCCCGCAGCGGGGCGGTCCTCCTCGAGCAGGGCCTCGACGCGGTTGTACTGCTCCAGGCTGCGGTCCTCGCGGAAGCGCAGCTCGGGCGCGGTCTTCGTCTTCAGGGTGCGCCCGAGGCCGCCGCGCAGGAAGCCGGCGGCTTGTCTGAGCCCGCGCAGCGCCGTGGGCCCACCCCCCATCGTGAAGACCTTGGCGACGGAGAAGTCCTCGTTCAGCTCGACGGCCGTGATCACCACGTCCTCGACGCGCGGGTCGCGCACCTCGCGCGCGAGCAGCTCCGAGAGCACCTCGAGGATGTGGTTCTCCAGGCGCCGCTTGACCAGCTCGGCGCCGCCGCCGCCCGCGCCCGCGTTCATGCTCGTGCTCGTGCTCATGGGCTACCAGTACTCCTTCTCCTCGTCGATGAGGAGGACGCGCGGCTCGCGCGCGAGCAGGGCGTGGACCTTCTCGTACTGGGCGTCGCCCTGCGCCCGGGTGTCGACGACGGCCGCGATCCCCAGGCGGGCCCGGTCGTGCTGGTCGCGGGGGGCGATCTCGCTCACGGAAAGATTGAGGTCCCGACGCAGGCGGGCCTTGAGGCTCGCGAGCACCGAGCGCCGGGCCTTGAGGCTGCGGCAGCCCGGGATCCCCAGCTCCAGCGTCAGGACGAGCACGCGCACGCCGCCATGCCTCCCGGGCCTTGCCTAGAGGCGGCGGGCGATCTCCTCGGTGACGAAGGCCTCGAGGACGTCGCCCTCCTTGATGTCCTGGAAGTCGACCAGGCTGAGGCCGCACTCGTAGCCGGACTCCACCTTGCCGACGTCCTCCTTGAAGCGCTTGAGGCTCGCCAGGCGGCGCGCGCCGAGCACGACGCCGTCGCGCAGGACGCGGATCGTCGCGCTGCGCTCGATGGTGCCGTCGGTGACGTAGCAACCGGCCACGGCGCCGATCTTGGGCACCCGGAAGACCTGCCGCACCTCGGCGGTGCCGGTGACGGTCTCCCTGATCTCCGGCCGCAGCAGGCCGCTCATCGCCTGCTTGATCTCCTCGACGGCCTCGTAGATGATGTCGTAGGTGCGGATCTCCACCTGCTCGCGCTTGGCCAGCTCCCGCACGGAGACCTGCGGCCGCACGTTGAAGCCGATGACGATCGCGCTCGAGGCGGCCGCGAGCAGGACGTCGCTCTCGGTCACCGTGCCCACCGACTTGTGGATGATGTTCACCTTCACTTCGCCGGTGGAGAGCTTCTGGAAGTTGTCCGCCATCGCCTCGACGGAGCCGGCGACGTCGCCCTTGAGCACCAGGTTCAGTTCCTGGACCTCGCCCTTGTTGATCTGGCCGTAGAGATCGTCCAGGGTCATGCGGCGCTGGTAGCGGATCTCCTGCTCACGGCGCAGCTGCTGCCGTTTGACGGAGATCTCGCGCGCCTTCACCTCCGACTCGGCCTCGTTGAAGATGTCGCCCGCCTCGGGCACGTCGCTGGCGCCGAGGATCTCCACCGGCATCGCCGGCCCGGCCTCCTCGATGCGCTCGCCCCACTCGTTGATCATCGCCCGCACGCTGCCGTAGTGCAGGCCCACCGAGAAGGGCGTGCCCACCCGCAGCGTGCCCTGCTGCACGAGCACCGTGAAGAGGACGCCCCGCCCCGGGTCCTTGCGCGCCTCCACCACCGTGCCCTTGATCGGCAGGCGGGGGGCGCCGCGCAGCTCGAGCAGGTCCGCCTGCAGCAGCACGATCTCCAGCAGCTTGTCGACGCCCTGGCCGAACTTGGCCGAGATCGGCACCGCCACCGTCTGGCCGCCAAACTCCTCGACGGTGACGCCGTGCTTGAGCAGCTCCTGCTTGACGCGATCGGGGTTGGCCGCCGGCAGGTCGATCTTGTTGATCGCGACGACGACCGGCACCCTGCCCGCCTTGGCGTGGTCGATCGCCTCCACCGTCTGCGGCATGACGCCGTCGTCGGCGGCGACGACGAGGATGACGAGGTCGGTGACCAGGGTGCCGCGCGCGCGCATCGCCGTGAAGGCGGCGTGGCCCGGCGTGTCGAGGAAGGTGATCCGGCCCTGCGGCAGCTGCACCGAGTAGGCGCCGATGTGCTGCGTGATGGCGCCCGCCTCGCCCTCGGCGACCTTCGCCTTGCGGATGTAGTCGAGCAGCTTCGTCTTGCCGTGGTCGACGTGGCCCATCACGGTGACCACCGGCGCTCGCGGCTCCAGGTCCTCGGGCGCGATCGGCGTCGCCTCGGGCTCGCCGATCTCGCTGAACTCGCTGATGAACTCGACCTCGAACTCGTACTCGTTGGCGATCAGCTCGATGTCCTCGCGCTCCAGGCGCTGGTTGATCGTCACCATCAGGCCGTTGCGCAGACAGGTGGCGATCACCTCGTTCTGCGGGACCTGCATGGCGTTGGCCAGCTCCGAGAGCGTCGACAGCGGCAGAATGCGCAGGCGATCGGCGGCCACGGCAGTGCGCTCCTCTCCGGTCAGCGCCGGCGCGCCGCCCGTGCCGCGGCGGCGCAGCTTGCGCCCGGCCCGGCCTTCCATGCTCGCCATCGCCTGGCGCACGCTCTTGCGGATCTCGACGTCGTCGCGCTCGCCCTTCTTCTTCGGGCGCTTGCGGCCGCGGCCGGGACCGGCGTCCGGCGCCGGCGCGGGCGGTGGACCTCCGAGCGGGCGGCCGCCGGGCCGCGGGCCCCCGCCGAGGCGGGGCGGCGCGCCGGGTCGCCGCGGCCCGGGGGCGCTGAATTCGCCGCTCGGGCGGGCGCCGCGATTGCGCAGCAGTTCGTCCCGGTCCGGCGCGCCGGGCTCCATGCCCGGCGCATAGCGGATGACGCGCGGCTTCTCCTCCGGCTCGGGAGCGGGCTCGGGCGCCGGCTGGGCGGCCTTCGCCTCGGCCGCGCGGGCGGCCGCCGCCTCCTGCTCGGCGCGCTTGACGACCTGCACACCCTTGCGCTCACCCGCCGGCCGGGGAGCCGGGGCGGGCGCCGGCGGCGGCGCGGGGGCCTCGGCCGGCGCCGGCTTGGCGGCGGCCGGGGCTGGGGCCTTGGCGGCGGGGGTCGGCGCCTCCGGCTGTGGGGCGGGCACCGGCTTGACGGCCTTCTTGGCGACGCGCTTGACAGCGGGTTTGGCGGCCGGGGCGACGGCCTCGGCCTCCCCGCCGGCAGGCGGCGCGCTCGCCGCCTTCTTGACGGCCTTCTTGACGGCTTTCTTCGCGGCCGGCTTCGCGGCCGGGGCTTCGGCGGCGGGCGCGGGGGCGGGCGCGAAGCGGCGGTCGATGGCCTCCTGCATCTCGGGGCTCACGGGCGACATGTGGCTCTTGACGTCGAAGCCCTGCTCGCGCAGGTAGTGGACGACGTCGACGCCCTTCACCCCGAGGGTCTGGGCCACCTGGTAGACACGCTTCGCCACCTTGACCTCCGTTCACTGCTTCCGGGCCCGGCGGGCCCTAGGCGCCCGCCCTGCCAGCGGGCGCTGCGGCTTCCCCGTGCGCGGCGATTCGCGCCAGCATGCCGGCCGCCAGGCCGGGGTCCGTCACGCCGAGGATGGCCAGTTCGCTGCGACCTGCCCAGGCTCCCAGCGCGCGCCGGTCGGCCAGCTCGACGAGGGGCGTCGTCCCCCGCGGCAGGCGGCGCAGGGAAGCGCCGGCGTCGCGCGCGAGGAGCAGCAGCGCGCAGCGCCCCGCGGCGAGGGCCTGCTTGACCGCGCGGTAACCCAGCGCCAGGGCCCCGGCGCGCCGGGCCTGGTGCAGGTAGGGAGCGAGGGCCCCCAGGAGCGCGGTCTCGCCCGCCATCTCAGCTGGCCTCCTCGGCGTCTTCGCCGGCCGCGGTCGCCGCCTCGGCGGGCGGGTCGGCGAAGGGATTGGTCGGCGGGCCGGCGGCCGCGCGGGCGGCCTGACCGCCGGGCGCTTCCGCGTCCAGCACCCCGTCCTCGGCCAGCTTCGACTCGTCGAAGAGCGGCTCGACCTGCCGGCGCTCGGCCTCCAGCTCGCGCCGGCGGCGATCGATGTACTCGGCCCGCGCCTCGGCCAGGGCGGCGAGCGCGGCCTGCACCCGGCCCTGCAGCTTCTCGGCGGTCTTGGCGCCGAGGCCCTCGATGCGCTCGAGGTCGGCCAGGCTCGCCCGGCCCAGCTCCTGCACGGTATGGAAGCCGGCGGCCGCCAGGGCCTCGGCCAGGCGCGGCGTGACGCCCTCGAGCTCGGCCGCCTCCATGCGCACCTGGGCGTCGGCCTCCTCGCGCAGCTTGAGCAGCTCGGTCGTGACGAGGTCGATCTTCCAGCCGGTCAGCTTCGCGGCCAGGCGGACGTTCTGGCCCTCCTTGCCGATGGCGAGGGAGAGCTGGTCCTCGGCGACGATCACCTCCAGGGCGCGCTCTTCCCAGTCCGCGACGCGCAGCATGGAGACCATCGCCGGCGCCAGCGCCCGCGAGACGAAGGTGTGGATGTCGCTGTCCCAGGGCACGATGTCGATGCGCTCGCCGCTGAGGGCCTTGACGATCGTCATCACGCGGGCGCCCTTCATGCCGACGCAGGCGCCGACGGCGTCGATGCGGTCGTCCTTGGAGTAGACGGCCACCTTCGAGCGCCAGCCCGGCTCGCGGGCGATCGCCCTGATCTCGACCAGACCTTCATACACTTCGGGGATTTCCTGTTCGAAGAGGCGCAGGAGCAGGTCCGGGTGCGTGCGGCTGAGGATCACCTGCGGCCCGCGCGACTCGCGCTGGACCTCGAGCACGAGGCCCTGCACGGTGTCGTTCTGGCGCCAGTGCTCGCGGCGGATCTGCTCGCGGTAGGGCAGGAGCGCCTCGGCGCGGCCGAGGTTGACCAGCACGTTGCCGCGGTCCACCTGCTGCACGGTACCGGTGACGATCTCGCCCACGCGCTTGCTGTACTCGTTGAAGATGCGCTCGCGCTCCGCCTCGCGGACGCCCTGCACGAGCACCTGCTTGGCGGTCAGGATGGCGTTGCGGCCGAATTCCTTGACGTCGAGGGGGATGCGGATGATGTCCCCCACCTCGGGGTCGTCGATGTACTCGCGCGCCTCCTCGACCGTGAGCTCCTGGTCCTCGTTCTCGAGATCGTCTTCGCTCACCACCTGCATCACGAGGTGGATGTCGATCGCCCCCTGCGGGTCGATGTTCACGTCCACGTTGGCCTCGGACCCGTGCTTGCGGCGCACGGCCGAGCGCAGGCCCATGGCGAGGGTCTCGATGAGCACCTCGCGGTCGACCTTGCGCTCCCGCGCGATCTGCTGCAGGGCCTCGAAGAAGCCTTCAGTCATCATCCTGTTCTTCCTCCATCGGCGTCGCCGCCGGCTCCCGCCGCGCTCCCAGGTCCGGCAACACGCGCGCCTTGCCGATCGCCGTCCAGTCCAGCCGGCGCGGGGACGCTCCCGCCAGGCCGATGCCCTCGGCGTCCACGGCGCTCAGCACGCCCTCGAGCACCGGGTTCTCGCCGGCGGCCAGGCCCGCCTCGGCCCGGGTGACCCGGATGCGCTCGCCCAGTGCCAGCTCGTAGTGGCGGGGCGTCAGCAGCGGCCGGTCGAGGCCCGGCGAGGACACCTCGAGGACGTAGCTGCCGGTCACGGCGTCCGCCGCCTCGAGGGCCGCCCCCAGGCGGCGGCTCACCCGCGCGCAATCGTCCAGGCCGACCCCGCTCGGCGCGTAGAGAACCACCTGGAGCACGCGGCGCCGGCCGGCGGGCCGGAGGTGCCAACTGTAGAGTTCGAAGCCTTCCCGGCTGCTCTCCGCCGCCAGGAGCCCCTCCAGGTCCTCGCTCATGCCGCTTGCCTTCCCGGGGAGACCGCAAAGAAAAAAGTGGGCAGAACCACCCACTTGCCCGGATACCATAGTACGGAAGGCAGGCGGCTGCAAGGCCTGTTTGGCCCCCGCAGGGCCGCCGGCCGCCTAGAAGATGAAGGTCGTGCGCAGGTCCAGGCGCAGGCGCGTCGTGACGTTGTCCCGGATGTCGTCGCTCGTGCGGCTGAAGGTGAGGCCGAGCGAGCCGCGCAGCTTCTCCGTGAACTGGTAGCTCGCCCCCGGGCTGATGCTGAAGGAGCGGGAGCCGCCCAGCGGCGTCTCGAAGCCGCCCGAGTCGATGCGCACGTTGCGCTGGCGCGTGTAGCCGAGCTTGGCGTTGAGGTCCATGCGGCTGGAGAAGCGGATCCCCCGCAGGCCGGGGATGCCCAGGCCGTTCGGCGCCGAGAGATTGTAGTTCCAGGTGGCGTCCAGCTTGAAGCTGCTGTTCTTCGTGCGGCTGGTGTTCTGGATCGCCGAGGCGGCGGTGTAGCTGCCGGTCAGCGTGGTCTGCATCTTGTTCGACCAGGTCGCGCTCCAGCGCGGCGTCCAGCTGCTGTTCTCGTCGCGATCCTCGCTGCCCTGCACGCGGTTCTCGGTCACGCGCACCTGCTTGGCGTAGCCCAGGCCCAGCGAGCTGGTCTCCAGCAGCTTGCCCCAGAGCGGCCAGCGCTCGACGCCGCCGAGATCGACGTTGACGCTCGGCCACTTGCGGTTCGTGTCCTCGCTGCGCGTGTTGTTCAGGCGGCGATTGGCCTGGGTGATCTCGAAGTTGGTCGACACCTGGAGGCGCTCGGCGATCGTGACGCCGGTGGCGAGGCGCAGGTCGCGGGCCTCGTCGTAGAGGTCCGGCCTCTTGTGCGCGACGGTCTGCCCGCCGACGGTGCCCGGCAGGTCCGGATCCTCGCCCAAGCCGAGCCGATAGAGCAGCAGCGGTGCGCCGCGCACGTTGTCGAAGCGCGTGTTGACGCGGCGGCTGAGATCCACCTTCAGCGGCTTCAGGCCCGCGAGCACGTCCAGGGTCCGGTAGACGATGAACATCGGGTCGACGCCGGCGGCGGCGCTGTCGGCCGGGGCGGTCGCCACGGGAACGCCGACCTCCAGGCGGTCCTCGATGAAGCGCCTAGCGCTGCGCCGGCGCATGCGCGGGTCCGGGCCGCGCAGGGGATCGACCGGCACCAGCAGCCGCTGCGGGCGGTGCCGCGGCTCGCCCGGCGCCTCGAAGCCCGGCGCCCCCGATACGCCCGGCTCGCCCGCCCGCCCCGACGCGGCGCCGCCCCGCTGCTCGCGCAGCTGGCGGAGGCCCCGGCCGCCGAGCGCCTCCAGCCAGCGGCCGACCTGGAAGTTGTAGCTGGTCGAGAGGGTGTTGCTGTTGCTGAGATTGCGCGTGCCGGGCGGCAGCGCGGCCGAAGCGAGGTTGGTGGCCCGCGCCGTCTGGTTGTAGTTGCTCGTGAAGCTGAAGGCCGGCTTGAAGCGGGCGAAGAAGGGCAGCGTGTAGTCCAGGCGCAGGCTCTGGCCCTGGCTGTTCTGGAAGCCGATGTTCAGCCGCCGGCCGAACAGGGCGAGCGCTTCGGCGTCCTCGTGCTCGAGGTCGCGCGATTCGCTGAGGCTGAAGTCCGTCTTGAAGGAATCGAAGAGCGGCCAGTTCAGGCCGGCGCTGTTCGTGAGCTGGCCCGTGCGCGCGCTCGGGTTGGGCGTGAAGCGCGTGCCGCTCGCCTTCCAGGTTTCCGTCCAGGAGCGGCTGACGTCCGACTTCAGGCGCAGGCTGCCCGGCAGCCAGCGCAGGCGGCCGCCTCCGTAGAGCCCCAGCCGGCGGTCCCTGAACTGCGTGTCGTAGCTCGCATTGTAGGCGAGTTGCTCGGAGAGCTCCAGGCGCAGCGGCGCCTGGCTCTTGCGCTGGGTCACCGAGCCGGAGAGCTTGAGCTTGTCGAGGAATGCGCGGCCCAGCCAGTGCGTCGAGGGGCTGCGGCTGAGGCTGGCGGAGAGGCGCTGGTTGACGCCCGTGCTCTTCTGCTCCTCCTGGCGCGCCCCGCCGAGCTCGACGTCGCTGCTCAGCTCGTACTTGGGCAGGCTGAGCGACTGCCCGTAGCTGGCGTTGATCGGCAGCTTGTAGCCGCCCAAGAGGACGAAGTGCTCGAGGGCGCTGGCGGCGCTGACCGACCAGGTCCGCGTGCGCGCGCCCTGCCCGCTCGTCGCGCGCAGGGCGCGGAATTCGGCATCCTGCTCCTGGTAGGTGACGCCGAGGTTGAGCACGCCGCCGGCCATGTTCAGGTTGCCGCTCAGCTTGGCGGCGTAGCCGGTGGCGCGCTTGACGTCCTTCACGCGCAGATCGTTCACCCAGGTCTCGCCGCTGAGGATCGCGTCCGCCGGGCCGTTGACGACGCCGAAGTAGAAGGCGCGGATGCGGCTGAGGTCCGGCTGGCGCACCCGCGTCAGCGTGTAGCTGCGCTCGGGGGCGTTCAGGTCCGCCACGCTCGTGCTCACCGTGTCGGCATCGCTGTCCAGCTTGAGGTCCGTCCAGGCCTGGAGCGGGAAGTTGACTTCCACCCAGCCCACGCCCGGCGGCCGGTAGCGCCACTCGTAGTAGGTGACGCTGTCCTGCGCGGCGCGCAGGAAGATGTCGTGGCCGGCCGTCGCGGCGTCGGGGTGGATGTAGAAGCTCAGCGTGCGGTAGCCGGTCAGGTTGAGCGCCTGGTAGTCCTTGCGCGCCAGGGCCTGGTGGCCGGGCAGGAGCCCCTCGTAGACGACGTTCAGCGCCTGCTCGCGCTCGGGCAGGCCGGTGTCCGGATCGATCTGCTCGCCGAAGGGCCAGGTGAAATTGGCGTTGTCCTTGGTGTTGATGACCTCCACGCGCAGGTCCTCGCCGGCCCCGAGCTGTTCGGGGGCGAGCGTGATCCCGCTGGCGGCGTCCTGGATGCCGTGCGTCTTCCAGCGGTTGCCCACCAGCTTGATGCTGGCGATCTCGAGCCGGTTGCTCGGGGCGCCGCCGCCGGGCGCGGGCCCGGCGAAGCCCTCCAGCCAGAAGCGGAAGTGCTTGATGCGCGTCCAGTCGGGTGCATCGAAGCCGTCGCTGACGACGCGGGCCTCGGCGAGGTTGAGGCGGTAGAGGCGCCAGGCCTTGCTGTTCGCGGGTGGGGCGCCCGTCTCGTCCTCGTAGACCGTCACCATGTCAGTGAAGGGCTGGTCGGCGAGGTCGACGGCGAGCGTGAAGTAGCTGTTGGTCTCGTCGAGGTCGCCGTCGTCGTTGAGGTCCTCGGTATCCAGGCGCTGGTTGCCCTCGCTGCCGTTCACCTTGAAGTAGGAGTTGGCGTAGGCGTCGGCCAGCTCGGCCGGCTCGTAGTCGTCGCCGGCCGGATCCGCGGGGCTGCGATAGGGCGAGGGCGCCAGGGGATCGACGCTCTCGGCCGCGTTCGCACGTCCGTCCAGGCCGATGTCCTCCTGGTTGACGTCGAAGACGCCGATGCCTTCGCGGTCCTCCGTGTCGAACTCGCCGAGCTGGGGGTTCCAGAAGTCCTCGTTGATCGCGCCGAGATCGAAGTGGAGACGGCCGCGGCGCTCGCTCGCCTCCTGCTGGAAGTCGTTGACCCAGATCTCGAGGTACTCGGCCTCGCTGAGGTCGAGGCCCTGACCGGCGAAGCCGCGCATGAGCCCGGACCAGAGGCTGTCGCCGCGGGCCGCGTTGCGCGCGTTCGTCTCGGCGAGGGCGGGATAGGCGGCCAGCTGCGCCGCGCTCAGGTCCACCGGCACGGCGAGCTGGAGGACCTCCACTACCTCCTGCGCCTCCTGCTCGGTCAGGTTCAGGTTGAAGTCCTCGCGGCGCGTGCTGCTCTGGGGATGGAACCAGTAGGCCCCCTCCGCCCGGCCGGAAGCGCCGGCCGGAATGTCGGCGCCGCCGAGCACGCTGATCACGTCCAGCGGCTCGCTGGCCGGCAGCCACTGGGTGCGGTGGATGCCCAGCTCGTCGGCGTCCTCGGCGCCTTCCATGTCGTCGACGAAGGCCGCGTCGTCGACGTTCGGGTTGGGGAAGCTGACGGCCAGCTCGCTCGAGAGGCTCGCCGTGCTGAGGGCGTCCGTGTCCACGCGGGGCAGCCAGTTGGCGACGCTGGTGAGGAAGCGCGGATTGGCCGTGAAGTTGCCGAGCAGGTTGCCGACGACGTTGCGCGTCGACTCCTCGCCCAGGCGCGGCCGTCGCGTCCCGCTCTGCTTGGACTCGTAGAGCCAGGAGCTGGCGAGACTGCTCCTGGTGCCCAGGTGATAGGTGCCGTGCAGACCGAGCAGGTTGCTGCGGCCGCCGCCGATCAGGGGTCGGTACTGGTAGGTCACCTGCAGATTGCTGCTCGGCGTCAGCCGGCTCGCCGCCTCGCCGAGCAGCTCGACCTCGCCGGAGAGGTAGTCGATGCTGTAGTCCGTGCCGCGCGTGAGGGTCGTGCCGTCGAGGGTGACTACCTCGCTGCCCTCGAGGATGTTGAAGGCGTTCAGGTTGAAGCGGCTGGCGACCGTCGCGCTCTCGTAGCGGATCAGGTACTTGCCGTAGAGCGCGGGGTTCTTGAGCACGGTCTCGCGCGCCGTCGTGTAGATGACCGGGTTGCGATCGTCGGTGATCAGGGCCTCGCAGTCGCTGGTGGCCGGGTTGGTCGTCCAGGCGCAGACCAGCTCCGCGGGCGGGTCGAAGGGCCGGTAGTAGGGAAAGATCAGCAGGCCCTCGTCGACGTCCACCCGCGGCCAGTCGACGCGGCCATCCGGGTCGTAGCCGGTCAGCAGCTGGCCGCGGTACTGGTCCAGGCCGAAGAAGCGCAGGTAGGGCGTGTTGCTGCCGGCCGGGTAGGCGGGGTCCTCGGCCGTGCTGATGCGCTCGATGCTGACGACGAGGCTGGCGAAGTCGATGTCCCGCCCACCCAGCGAGTAGATGTTGCGCAGCATGTAATCCCAGGTCGGACTCTCCGGCCGGTAGGGATCGGGCTTGATCAGTTCGAGCGCCAGGGTGTCCGCGTTCGAGTCCCAGTAGGTCAGCTTGCCCAGGGTGTTGTCGCCGATCGCGTGCGGCGCGTCCCCGTTCGCCGAGTCCCGCGCCGTGTAGCTGACGGCGAGGATCTCCGTCTCCCCGATCGGGTAGTTGAGCTGCAAGACGTAGAAGTTCTGCGCGGCGTCCAGGCGCCAGGTGAAGTCCGCGTCGGCGAGCAGCTTGAAGGCCTGCACGGCGGGCGCCTGGCTGGCCAGGTCGTCGGCGAGGCCGTTGCCGAGCGTGTCGGCGTAGGCGCGGCCCTTGTAGTAGCGCCCGGCGTCGGGCGCGTTGGCGTTGGGCGCGATGCCCGTGCTGACGAAGACCTGCAGGGTGCCCTCGTCGACCAGCCAGCGGTAGAAGCTCCCCGGCGTCGCCGGGTCGTCGAGGAAGAAGAAACGGTTGGCGATGAAGTCCGTGTCGCGCTTGAAGTCGGTCTGCACTTCCTGGCCGGTGTTGTTGAAGTTGCGGCTGGAGACCTCGCCCTCCTGCTTGGAGGCGATCGCCGTGAAGTCGAGGGCGCCCAGATGGCCCTGCATCTTGACGCCGAAGAGACCCTTGTTCTGGGTCGAATAGCTGACGAGGCCGGAGCTGGGCAGGCTGAGCTGGGTGTCGCCCATCTCCACCAGCTCGACGATCTCGTCGTCGTCGCCCTCGTAGCGGATGCGGATGCGGTTCGCCTCGTCGCCCACCGCGAGGCTGTTGTTCTCCACCTCGACGTGCACCTTCTCGCCGACGGTGCCGTTGAGCTTGACCTGCAGCTCCTGCTTCATCTCCAGGCGCGGGAAGAGCGGCTGGCCGCGACCCGACTCGTCGGTGATGAAGTTGCTGTTGCGCGTCGTCTCGCCGCTGAAGCTGATCGTCTCGCGGCCGGTGACCGTGATGTTGCTCTTCTCGCCGCGGCCGACCACCCGCTCGATGCTCTTGGGCAGGGCGAGCGGGATGTTGATGTCGATCAGCGAGCCGCGCGCCTCCTCCTGCGTCAGCTCGCGGGCGGTAGCCGCCGCCTTCTCGCGCACCAGCGCAACGCGCCGGCGCGCGATCTCGCGCGCGAAGTAGTCGTCCCAGGCGATGACGTCCCGCGTGACGACGCCCGGCCACTCGGCCTGCAGGCCGTTGGCGTAGCGGTCCGTGCCCGCCGTCGGCGGGCGCAGCTGCGCGAGCAGGGCCGGCCGGCGCAGCCAGAGCACGAGACCGCTCTCGGGCAGGACGCGCAGCTCGTCCTGCCAGTAGCTCTCCTGGCCGGATCGCCGCGCCACGGCCGGCGGCAGCCAGTGCCGGGCGTGCAGGCCGGGCAGCCAGCCGTCCGCGAGGTAGCGCTGCCTGGCCAGCCACTCGGCATAGGGCCCATAGGGACGGAGCGGCGGGTCGGGTGGCAGGTCGCCGCGCACGGCGGGCGGCGGCGCAGTCAGGAGAGCGAGCAGGCAGAGCAGCGCGGCGGCAAGTCGGCGCCTCGCCCGGGCGGCGAGGGCGGGAAGTCGGGGGGGGACGGGGCGCGCGGCTCTTTCTCTCATCGACAGCGGATCCTCGGCTCGCGGCGCCGGGTGGCGGGACCCGCGCGCCGACCGGCTCGCGCGCGCCAGGCAGGGGCAGAGCGTCCCCTTCCGGGGACGGCTCGGTCCACGAAACAGGACAGAGCCCCCTCCACTCCGATCGCCCTCCCTGGCGCGGCCGGCTGCGGGCCTGGCGCCCTCAGCGCGACCTGCGGAACCGGCGGCGGGAGCGGCCCATTCTACGCTTGTCGGGGAGCGCAGGGGTAACTACACTCGCCCTTCCGGTTAAGTCCTTGTTAGATAAGAGGTACTCGGTGAGGCTGGCCGACCGCTACATCCTCCGCCACCACCTGGGACCCTTTCTGCTCGGGCTGTCGGTGCTGACCTTCGTCTTCGTGATCGATATCCTCTACTCCTTCCTCGAGCTCTTCCTGGTCAACAAGGTGCCGGCGGTGGTCGTGCTCGAGCTGGTCCTGCTCAGTCTCGGGCACATCCTTGCATTGACCATTCCAATGGCCGTTCTCGTCTCGACCATGATGGCCTTCGCCCAGATGGTCAGCGAGAACGAGATCACGGCCCTGCGCATGGGCGGCGTCTCGCTCTACCGCCTGATCGCCCCCCCGCTCGTGGCCGCCCTCGCGCTCACGGCGGGCATGTTCCTCTTCAACAACTTCGTCCTGCCCGAGACGAACCACCGCCTCAAGAACCTGCTGATCGCCGTGCGCGCCAAGAAGCCGGCGCTCGACATCAGGCCGGGCCGCTTCATCGAGTCCATTCCCGGCTATACCCTCTACGCGGGCCGCAAGGACGAGGCGAGCGGCGAGCTGGCCGAGCTGCTCGTCTTCCAGGAGGAGCGCGGCAAGAACCCGGTGGTCATCAGCGCCGAGCGCGCCCGGTTCGCGCGCGACGACCAGCAGGACCTGCTCAAGCTCGCCCTCGCCGAGGGCGAGCAGTTCGAGGTCGAGCTCGGCGCGCCGGAACGCCTGCAGATCACGGTCTTCGACCGCATGGACATCCTGCTGCGCGATATCGACCGCGACCTGCAGCGGCGCGACCTCGAGCACCGCGGCGATCGCGAGATGTCCGTGGGCATGATGGCCGACCGCATCGCCAGCAACCGCGAGGAGATCGCGCGCCTGGACGGGCGCCTGGGCAGCGAGGCCGGGCGCCAGCTCGACCGCCTGCTCGGGCTGCTCGATCCGGCGGAGCGCGCGCGCTACCTGGGCGGAAAGGGCCTGCCCGCGGCGGGCGGGGGCCCGAGCGGACGCGCCGCGCGGGCGGCGGCCGCCCGCGTCCAGGACGAGGAGAACACCCAGCGCTCGCTCGCCAACCTGCTGCTCAGCCGCAGCGCCGTCGAACGCAAGATCCGCCGCTATGAGGTGGAGGTGCACAAGAAGTTCGCGATCCCCTTCGCCTGCCTCGTCTTCATCCTGCTCGGCGCGCCGATCGCCATCAAGACCGGCCGCAGCGGCACGGGCTGGGGAATCACTTTCTCGATCGCCCTTTTCACCCTCTACTACGTCTTCCTGGTCGGCGGCGAGGAGCTGGCCGACCGCGAGCTGCTCGCGCCCTGGATCGCGATGTGGCTGGCCAACCTGCTGCTGGTCGCCTTCGGCGTCTGGATGCTCGTGCAGACCAACCGCGAGTCGCGGCCCTATCCGCTGCTCATGCGCTTCGACCTCTGGCGCGAGAGGCGGCGCCTGGCGCAGGTGGCCCGGAGGCGCGCGCCGTGAGACGCCTCGATCGCTACCTGCTGCGGCAGTACCTGCGCTCGCTCGCCCTCGGCCTCGCCGCGTTCATCGTCATCTTCATCGTCATCGACTTCTTCGAGAAGCTCGGCGACTACATCGACCGCGACACCCCCTGGTCGATCGTCGCCAAGCTCTACCTGTTCAAGACGCCCTACATCACGGTGCTCATTCTGCCCATAGCGATGCTGCTCGCCAGCCTCTTCACGCTGGGGCGCCTGTCGCGGGACAGCGAACTGACCGCCATGCTCGCGGCCGGCATCCCGCTGCCGCGCCTGCTCGCTCCGCTCTTCGCGCTCGCCGCGCTCGTCAGCCTGGGCAGCTACTACTTCAACGACCGCGTGGTGACGCGGGCGAACCTGGCCCTCGAGGACCTCCAGCGCCACGAAGTGCGCCGCGAGCCGCGGGCCGACCGCGGCGTGCGGCGCTTCGTCCACCGCATCGGGGAGGACGGCACGGTCTACTGGGCGGAGGCCTACTACGTCGCCCAGCAGCGCTTCGAGCACCTCGTGCTGCTGCGCTACGACCGCAGCCGCCTGCGCGAGTACACGTCGGCTCGCCACGCCGTCTGGAGCGGCGACCGCTGGCGCCTGCACGAGGGCACGCGCCACCTCTTCCCCGCCGGCAGCGGGCAGGAGCGTCCGGAGCTGGGAACGACCAGCTTCGAGAGCTACGAGCTGCCGCCCGTCGCCGAGACGCCGGCGGTCTTCAGCCAGGAGGAGAAGAAGCCCGAGGCGATGGACTACCGCGAGCTGGAGGACTACATCGCGACCCAGGCGCGCTCCGGCGAGGACGCCGATCGCCTTTGGGTGGACCTGCACGTCAAGGCCAGCTTCCCCTGGGCCAACCTGGTCATCGTCCTGCTGGGCAGCGCGCTGAGCGCCTCGAAGCGGCGCATCTCGATGGCGGCCGGCTTCGGACTCACGGTGGGGATCGCCTTCGTCTACCTGATCTTCCTGCGCCTGGGGCTGTCGCTGGGCCACAACCACACGCTGCCGCCCCTGCTCGCGGCCTGGGTGGGCAACCTCGTCTTCCTCGGCGTCGGGCTCGCCCTGCTCGCGCGGGCGAGCCGCTAGCCCGCCGCGTCCCTAGGTGCCGGCCGAGTAGTCGCTCGCGTAGGCGATCTGCTCGGGCGTCAGGCGGTCGATCGCCAGGCCGAGGGTCTTCAGCTTGAGCGCGGCGATCTCCTCGTCCTGGGCCGCGGGAATGTCGTAGACCGCCGGCGCCAGCCCCTTGCCCTCGCGCGCCATCCAGAGCAGGCTCATGAACTGGTTGGCGAAGGACATGTCCATCACCTCGGAGGGGTGGCCCTCCGCCGCGGCCAGGTTGACGAGACGGCCCTTGGCGAGCACGAAGAGGCGCCGGCCCCCGGGGAGCGCGTAGCGCTCGTTGTTGGGGCGGATCTCGACCGGCGCGCCCTCGGCCAGGCGGGCCAGCTGGACGAGGTTCAACTCGCAGTCGTAGTGGCCGGTGTTGCAGACGACCGCGCCGTCCTTCATCGCCTGGAAGTGGCGCTCGACGACGACGTCCTTCATGCCCGTCGCCGTGATGAAGATGTCGCCCAGGGGCGCCGCCTCGTCCATCGTCATCACGCGGAAGCCCTCGAGGTTGGCCTTCAGCGCCGCCGTCGCCTTGACCTCGGTGACGAGGACCTCCGCCCCCATGCCGCGCGCGCGCAGGGCGACGCCGCGCCCGCAGTGGCCGTAGCCGGCGATGACGAACTTCTTGCCCGCGAGCAGGATGCTCGTCGCGCGCAGGATGCCGTCGATCGAGGACTGGCCCGTGCCGTAGACGTTGTCGAAGTCCCACTTCGTCTCGGCGTCGTTGACCGCCACCACCGGGTAGCGCAGCTTGCCGTCGGCGGCCATCGCGCGCAGGCGGTGGACGCCGGTGGTCGTCTCCTCGGTGCCGCCGTGGATCTGCGCGCAGCGCTCGGGGTGCCGCGCGTGGGCGCTGAAGATGAGGTCGGCGCCGTCGTCGAGGGTGAGCGTCGGCGCCGCCTCCAGGCACTGGTCGATGGCCCAGTAGAACTCGTCCGTGCTCATGCCGTGCCAGGCGAAGATCGGCGTTTCGCTGGCGGCGAGGGCGGCCGCCACCTCGTCGTTCGTCGAGAGCGGGTTGCAGCCCGACCAGACCACCTCGGCGCCGGCCGCCCGC
>VGXI01000054.1 GCA_016873475.1 bacterium
GACTTCCTGCCCTTTGGCACCGATTGGCCGGGGGTGGATCGCCAGCTCCGCGTCGTCGCCGGCAGCGCCCAGGGCGCGGTCATCCTCGTCGATGGCGAGGCCGTCGAGCGCGAGGTCCTGGGCGGCCGCTTCACCTTCAATTGCAGCGAGGGCTGCGACTGCGGCCCCGGTGGCACCGCCAGCCTCTCCTTCGGCGAGGTCAAGCAGCTCTACTAGCGGCGCGCGAAAACGCAAACCCGGCTCCGCGATCGGGGCCGGGCCGGCGAGCACCTGGGCGCGCGGAGCGGGAAACGGGACTCGAACCCGCGACCCACGGCTTGGGAAGCCGTTGCTCTACCAACTGAGCTACTCCCGCTTCGTGACTCAAGCTAGCAGCGGGCTCCGGCCCTGTCAAGGCGACCCGCCTGGGGCGAGCAGGGCAGCCAGGCGCGCGGGCGTGTCGGGCGCGCGGGGATCGAGGACGAGTTCCGCCCGGCCCCGATGGCGGAACCAGGTCTCCTGACGCTTCGCGTACTGGCGCGTGCGCAGGAGCACCGCCGCGCGCAGCGCAGCGCGATCCAGCCGCCCGCGCAGGTGCGCCACGACCTCCGGGTAGCCCAGGGTCTGCAGGCCCGGCGCGGCCGGGTCCGCGCCCTCGCCGAGCAGGGCCGCGACTTCCTCGCGCCAGCCGCCGGCGAGCATCGCGTCCAGGCGCGCCGCGATGCGCTCGGCAAGCACCGGCCGCTCGAGGGCGAGCCAAACGCGGCGCCAGCGCAGGTCGACCGGGCGCTCGCGCCCGCGCGCGTGATGGGCCGCGAGCGGCTGCCCGGTCGCCAGACAGACCTCGAGCGCTCGCAGCAGGCGTTGGCGGTCGTTCGGGTGCAGGCGCGCGGCGCTCACCGGGTCGAGGGCCATCAGGCGCGCGTGCAGCGCCGGGCTCGCCAGTCCACCGAGCTCGCCACGCAGCGCCGCCAGGCGCGCGGCCGGCACGGCGAGCGGAAAGAGGCCCTCGCAGAGCGCTTCCAGGTAGAAGCCGGTACCGCCAACCACGATGGCCGGCGGCCGGTCCGCGCGCCGCAGCAGTGCGAGAGCGTCGCTCGCGAAGGCCTGGGCGGACCAGCGCCGCGCGAGCGGCAGGAAGTCGATGCCGTGATGTACGGCGCGCGCGCGCTCGGCGGCCGTGGGCTGAGCCGTGCCGACGCGCAGGCCGGCGTAGACCTGCCGGCTGTCCGCGCTGATCAGCTCGCGCCCCGCCCGCTCGGCCAGGTCCAGGGCGAGCGCGCTCTTGCCCGTGGCCGTGGCCCCCATGATGACGAGCACCTCGCGCATCAGTCGCCGGGCACCCGCCGGTGGAAGCGCTTCTCCAACTCGTCCATGCTGATGCGGATCACGATCGGCCGCCCGTGCGGGCAGGTGTAGGGATTCGCCGTCCCGAAGAGCTGGTCGACGAGCTCGCGCATCTCCTCCTCGCGCAGCGGCTCGCCAGCCTTGATCGCGCTCTTGCAGCAGAAGCTGATCAGGGCGCGGTCGCGCCGCTCGGCTACGCCGCCGCTCTCGGCGAGGATCTCGTCGAGAATGTCGCGAATCACCTGGCCGCCGTCCCAGCGGCGCAGGCCGTCCGGAATGCCCAGCACCGAGAGCGTGTTCGCGCCGAAGGCCTCGATCAGAAAGCCCAGCTCCGCGAAGAAGTCCGTCTGCTCCTGCCAGGCGGCCATCTCGGCCGGCCCCAGCTCGACGGTGTGCGGGAAGAGCAGGCGCTGCACCCCGGCCGGCTCACCGGCCAGGGCGGCGCGCGCGCGGTCGTAGAGCACGCGCTCGTGGGCATTGTGCTGGTCGATGATGACGAGGCCGCCACGGATCTGGGTCAGGATGAAGGTGTCGTGGAGCTGCCAGAAGCGCCGTTCCTCGCGCTCCGCTTCGCCGGATCGCCGACCGGCCAGCTCGCCCAGGCGCAGGAAGCCGCCCGCGCTCGCCGCTGCCGGAGCGGGGGCGCGCGGCGCCAGGGGCAGCGCCGCCTGCGCTGGAGCCGGCGCCGCACCCGCTGCGCTCGCCACCCCGCCGAGACGCGGCGCGCCGAGCTGCGCATCCTCGCTCGTTTGCAGCAGGCGCCGCAGACCCCCGCGTTCCCCCAGCGCGGCGCGGATGGCCTCCCCGACGAGATGGTGCACGAGCCGACCGTCCTTGAAGCGCACCTCGCGCTTGGCCGGGTGGACGTTCACGTCCACCAGCCCGGGCGGCGCTTCCAGGAAGAGCAGGCAGGCCGGGAAGCGCCCCGGCGGCAAGGACTCCGCGCAGGCCTGGGCGATCGCGTGGCTGACCTGGCGATCCTCGATGGGCCGGCGGCGCAGGTAGAGGAACTGGTGGCTGCGGTTGCCCCGGCTGACCAGGGGCAGCGTGATCAGGCCGCGCAGCGCGTAGCCGCTCGCGGCCGCCTGCAGGGGGACCATGTGCCTCGCCGTCGTCTCGCCGAGCAGCGCGGCGGCGCGGGCGCGGGCGTCGGGCGCCGGCGCGAGCTGCATCAGCTCGCGGCCCTCCTCGCGCAGCAGGAAGCGCAGCTCGGGATAGGCGAGCGCGTAGGTCTGCCAGACCTCGAGCAGGCGGCGCTTCTCCCCGCTCTCGCTGCGCAGGAACTTGCGCCGGGCCGGCAGGTCGCCGAAGAGTTCGCGCACGGTCACCGTGGTGCCGCGCGCGCGGGCGACGGGGCGCGGCGCCTCGATCTGCCCCGCGCGCCCCGTGATCGCCCAGCCGCTGTCGGCGCCTTCGACGCGGCTCGCCAGCTCGAGCAGCGACACCGAGGCGATGGCGGCCAGCGCCTCGCCGCGGAAGCCGAGCGTCTCGTCGCGCTCAAGGTCGGCGAGCGTGCGGATCTTGCTCGTCGCGTGCCGCTCGAGGGCCAGCGCCAGCTCTTCGCGGGGAATCCCGCTGCCGTCGTCGGCCAGGCGCAGGAGCGCGATCCCGCCCGCGGCAAACTCGAGTTCCAGGCTCGTCGCTCCGGCGTCGAGCGCGTTCTCGAGCAGCTCCTTGAGCACCGAGGCCGGCCGCTCGACCACCTCGCCGGCGGCGATGCGGTTCACGGTCTCGCTCGGCAGGACCCGGATCGCGGCGCGGCTGCTCACGCGTCGCTCTCGGCCAGCGCCCCGCGGCGCCGCAGGCGCTGCAGCGCCAGCTCGACGAGGGCCTTGGCGCTCTCGCCGTCGCGCGGGTAGCTCGCCTGCCCCGCCAGCACCCGCCAGGGTCCGGCAGGCTCTCCGGCCAGGGTCTCCAGCAGCGCGGCCTCCAGGCGGCGCCGCAGGGCGCTGGCCTGCTCGAGGGTTTCCGGCGCGAGGTGCAGCAGGTAGCCCTCCTGACTCAGCCCCCAGCTGTCAGAGCTGCGCCCGAGCCGCGCCGGCAGGCTGCGCAGCGGTTCGCCGAGGAAGGCGGCTTCGGAGAGCGCCCGGCCCTGGGCGTCCAACACGCGCAGGATGCTCAGCGTGAAGCCCAGGTGATAGCGCTGACTGCGCTGCAGCTCGCGCTGCAGTTCGCGGGCGAAGGCCGCGTAGGGCGCCCCCGTGAGCGGCGCCGGCGCCGCGCCGCTGGCCGGGGCGGGCGCGTCGCTTCCGGGCGGCGCCGCCCCCCCCCGCTGCGGCCAGCGCTCGGCAGCGGCCGCGAAGTCGAGGCAGGGCGCCGCCCCGGCCCGCGCTCGCCACTCGGGGCTGCAGACCCAGAGGTCCGCGGGCGGGACGGGCTCGCTGCCCGCCGGCGTCAGCAGGGGCAGCGCGCCGATCGCGGCCAGCAGCGCTGTCAGGCTCGCCGCCTCGGCGCTGCCCAGGGCGACCACCGTGGCCAGGCCCTCGCCCCGCAGCCGTTCGTAGAGGGGGAGCAGCTCGCCATCTCCACCGGCCAGGATCACCCGCTCCCCCGCCGCCATCGTCATCGAGCACCTCCGCTCGCTTCCCGCAGTTGCGCCTGCAGCTGGTGCAGGGCGTTCAGCGCCTCCAGCGGCGTCAGCGACTCCAGGTCCAGGGCCGCCAGACTGCGCAGCACGGCCTGCCGCCCGTCCGCGAAGAGCTCCAGCTGCGCCCGCCGCTCGCCGGGCGCGGGGGCGGGTCTCGCCATCGTCTGATCTTGCTCGATCCAATGCAAGAGCTGAAAGGCGCGCCGGATCACCTCGGCCGGCAGGCCGGCCAGGCGCGCCACGTGGATGCCGTAGCTGCGCTCGGCCGGGCCCGGCTCCACCCGGCGCAGGAAGACGACCGTCTCCTGCCACTCCTTGACGGTGACGTGGTAGTTGCGCAGGCGCGGCAGCTCGCCCTCCAGGCGCGTCAGCTCGTGGTAGTGCGTGGCGAAGAGCGTGCGCGGACGCAGGCCCGGGCCCGCAGCCGGCCCGTGCAGGTACTCGAGCACCGCCCAGGCCAGGCTGAGGCCGTCGTAGGTGCTCGTGCCGCGGCCGATCTCGTCCATGAGGACGAGACTGCGCTCGCCCAGCCCGCGCAGGATGGCCGCGGTCTCCTCCATCTCGATGAGGAAGGTGCTCTGGCCGCGGGCCAGGTTGTCGCTCGCGCCGACCCGCGTGAAGATCTTGTCCGTCAGCCCCACGCGCGCCGCGGCCGCCGGCACGAAGCTGCCCACATGGGCCAGCACGACGATCAGCGCCGTCTGCCGCAGGAAGGTGGACTTGCCGCCCATGTTCGGGCCGGTCAAGAGGTGGATCTGCTCGCGCTCCGGATCGAGACTGAGATCGTTGGGGATGAACTCGCCGCCGCCGGCGAGCAGGGCCTCGACGACCGGGTGGCGGCCCCCCCGGATCTCGAGCCGCGGCTCGCCGAGGATCTCCGGCCGGCAGAAGCATCCGCGCTCCGCGCACTCGGCCAGCGCGGCGAGCACGTCCAGGCTGGCGAGCGCCCGCGCGTTCGCCTGCAGCGCGAGGTGCTCGGCGAAGGCCTCCGCGCGCAGGGCCTCGAAGAGCTCCTGTTCCCGGCGCAGGCGCCGCTCGTCGGCGCTGAGGATCTCCTCCTCGCGGCTCTTGAGCGCCGGCGTGCTGTAGCGCAGGCTGTCCGTCAGCGTCTGTTTGAGCGTGAAGTCCGCCGGCACCTTGTCGCCCTGGCTGCGCCCCACCTCGAGGTAGTAGCCGAAGACGCGGTTGTAGCCGACCTTCAGCTTGGCGATGCCGCTGCGCGCCCGCTCCTGCTCCTGGAGGTCCAGGATCCACTGCCGGCCGTCACGGGTGAGCGCGCGCAGGCGGTCGAGCTCGGGATCGAAGCCGTCGGCGATGACGCCGCCTTCCGTCGTGCGCGCCGGCGGCTCCGCGACCAGCCCCGCCGCGAGCCGCGCGCCGAGCGCAGCGAGCGGCGCGATCTCGGCGGCGAGGCCGGCGAGCAGCGCACTCGCCCGCCCGTCGAGCGCCCCGCGGATCGCCGGCAGCAGCGCCAGCGTGTCGGCCAGGGCCTTGAGGTCGCGCGCTCGCGCCTGGCCGCCGCCGAGCCGGCCGACGAGGCGCTCGAGGTCGGCCGCCCGTCCCAGCAGCTCGCCCAGTTCGCGGCGCAGCGCCGCCTGGTCGATCAGCTCCGCGACCGCGTCCAGGCGCGCCTCGATGGCGCCGGCGTCCAGCAGGGGCGCGAGCAGCCAGCGCGCCAGGAGGCGCGCGCCCATCCGCGTGCGGCAGCGGTTGAGCTGGCCGAAGAGCGTGGCGGCCGGGTCCTCGCCGCGCAGGGGCCTGAGCAGCTCGAGATTCTCGACCGTCACGCGATCGAGGACCATCGCCGTCTCCGCCCGCAGGAACTGGATGCGGTCCACGTGGGCGAGCTCGCTCCGCTTGAGCTCGTGGAAGTAGGCGAGCAGGGCGCCCGCGGCGCGCTGGATCGCCTCCTCCCCCGGCCGGAAGCCGAGCAGCTCGCTGCGGCCGACGCCGAAGTGCCGGCAGAGCGCGCTCTCGGCCTCGCTGGCGAGAAAGTCCCAGGCCCGGCGCGGCGTCAGGTGCAGCTCCGGGTAGAGCGCGCGCAGCTCGCGCAGCCAGGGCGCCTCCTCGAGGCCCTCCGGGTGGATCAGCTCGCGGACGCGGAAACGGGCCGGCAGACCGAGGGCCAGCGTCGCCGCGTCCTCGCCGGCGATCAGCTCGCCGCTGGCGATGTCGCCCAGCGCGTAGCCGAGGCGACCCGTCGCCCCCGGCTGCAGCGCGAGGCAGTAGCTGGCCTCGTCAGCCGGCAGGAACTCCTCGATCGCCACCGTGCCCGGAGTGATCACCTCCGTCACCGCGCGCTCGACGACCCCCTTGGCGAGGGCGGGGTCCTCCATCTGCTCGCAGATCGCGACGCTGTGGCCGGCCCGCAGCAGGCGATGGATGTAGGTGTTGACCGAGTGATGCGGGACGCCGGCGAGTGGCACGGGCTCGCCCTCGCTCTTGCCCCGCGTCGTGAGCGTGATGCCGAGGACGCGGCTGGCGGTCACGGCGTCCTCGTAGAAGGTCTCGTAGAAATCGCCCATGCGGTAGAGCAGGATGCGGTCCGGATGCTCGCGCTTGATCCGGTGGTACTGCTCCATCATGGGGGTCGGGCCGCCGCGCGGACGGCTCATCGGCGCGCCCCGCTCTCCGCCGCGTTCGCCGGCGCCGGGCGGAAGAGGACGTAGTCCAGCCCGTAGCGCAGGCGCAGCTGCTCCCCCAGCGCGCGCGCCTCCGTCTCGCTCGCGAAGGCCGGCGAGCAGACCCGGTAGAGCGTCTGGCCGCCCTGCAGACCGGGGACGAGTTCGGCCGCCTGGCCGTAGGCCTGGATGGCCGAGAGCAGCCGCCGCGCGCCCGGGGCCTCCTGGAAGACGCCCCACTGCACCCGCAGGTCGGTTCCCCGGGCGGCGCTCGGCGCGGCGCCCTCCGGTGCGGCGCCGGCGCGCGGCGCGCTCTCGGGCAGCCCCTGCATCAGCTCGAGGGCCGCCGGCGCGAAGACCGCACCGGGTTCCCGCCGGAGGAGGTCGCCGAGCACCTGGCGCGCCCGCGCCGTCTCGCCGAGGGCCTGGGCGACGCGCGCGCGCCAGTAGAGCGACTCCGCGTCGTCGGCGGCGAAGGCCTCCCGCCAGCGCTCGCGCTCCAAACTGCTCCAGGTCGCGGGCTTGCTGGTGAGCGCGAGCAGGAGGCCGAGACTCGGCGAGAGGTCGCGCCGCCGGGCCAGGAGCCGAAGGGCCGCGCTGCCCTCGCCCTGGCTGAGCAGGGCGCGACCCAGCCGCTCGGCCTCCGCGTCCGCGAGCCGCTCGACGTCCCCCACGCCCAGCTCCCGGGTCAGCGCCTGGTAGAAGCCGGCGGCGAAGCGGTAGTCGCGCGCCTCGGCGGGCGGCAGCTTCCCCACGGAGACGCCGGCGGCCCGCGGTGGGGTCGGCCAGGGACCGGCGGCGGCGGGGACCGCCAGGGCGAGCAGGAGGCAGCCGGCGACCAGCCGCGCTGGGCGCCGTCCGCCCCCGCCCCCACCCTCAGCGGGTGCGCTGGACACGGGGCTCCTCGCGCACGGGCTCGTAGCTCTTGAAGGCGTGGCAGGCCGGGCAGTACCAGCGGGGACGGGCGTGCTCGACGCCGCAGGTCCGGCAGCGATGGGTCGTGACGCGCGGCGCCGCCTCGCCCGCCCAGCGCTCCAGCCAGCGCCGCGCCCGCTCGGGCTGCTCCCAGTCCAGGAGCAGCGCCGCCGCCCGCCCCGCGGTGGCCGCATCGGCCTCGAGGCCCGGGTCGAGCAGGTGGGCCGCCTCGTCGCGGCGCCCGCGCTTCTGGAGAATGCGCGCGAGCGCGAAGCGCGCCGGCCAGAAGTCGGCGTCCCGGCTGAGCACCTCCTGATAGACGAACTGGATCTCGTGATAGCGTCCGAGATCGAAGAACTGCTTCTCCATGCGCTGGTAGTCGTCCTCCGAGCCCGGCTGCGCCGTGAGGGCGAGGCGCTGGAGGCCGTCGGCGGCCTCCTGTTCCCTGCCCTCGCGGAGAGCGAGGTCGACGGACAGGCGCAGAGCGGGCAGGCAGTCGGGTTCGAGCTTGAGGGCTTCCTCGATGGCCTTGCCCGCCTCGCGCTGGCGCTGCTCGGCGAGGAAGCGCCGCGCCAGCTCGCTGTGCAGGATGGCCAGCTCGTCGGCGCGGCTCGCGCCCTCCAGCTTGTGCGCGCGCTTGAGCGCCTGCTCGGCGCGCTCGCCGTCGAGCTTGCGCAGATAGACCTGACAGAGGCGGCGGTAGATGGCCGGATCGCGCGCGTCGAGCTTGCGCAGTTCGTCCAGCTGCGTGAGGGCGTCGTCCCAGCGACCGGCGGCGAGGTAGTCCTCGGCCAGGCCGCGCAGGATACGCTGGCGAACGGCCGGGCTCCAGTTCGTGTTCACGGCCAGGGAGCGGTGCAGGTGGATCGCCTTCTTGAGCTGCCCTTCGGCGCGCGAGAGCTCGGCGAGGCGCAGGTAGGCATCGACGCCGCCCTGGCCGTGCTGGACCGCGGCCTGCAGCTCGCCCAGCGCCCGGCCGGTGTCGCCGTCGGCGAGGGCCTCCAGCGCGGCGACGTGGTGGTCGGTGATGGGCAGCTTCGGCTTCGCCCCCCGCTGCCGGCGGTAGACGATCAGGCCCACCACGAGGACGACGAGCGTGATGGGCAGCAGCCAGCCGATGTCCGTCACGGCAGGCGCAGCCCCGCGTCATAACCGCTGCCCGTGTCCGACAGCTCGTCCAGCGGCAAGTTGCGCAGGTCGCGCAGCTCGCGGTCCTTGTTCTCGCTCTGGCGGCGGAGCCGGCGGATCTCCGCGCGCAGGCGCCACTCGCGGGCGATCGAAAAGAGGTAGTAGAAGAGCACGCCGAACAGGAAGAAGGTCACCATCACCAGCGGCAGCGGGCTGTTGTCGATCACGTTCGCGTCGCCGAACCAGTACTGCACGCGTACTTCCTCGGTGGCATTGAGGCTCCAGAGCACGAGCATCAGGGCGAGCGCGACGACGAAGAAGAACCGCTGCAGGATCCACATGCTCAGCCTCCCGGGGCGGCGTCCGCCAGGTCGGCGAGCAGGCTGGTCCCCGCGATCGCCGTCGGTCGGACACGGATCTTCATCCCGATGCGCAGGTCGGGGCGGGCCTCAACGATCACCCGCAGATTGTTGCGGGTGCGTCCGCGCAGGCGAGTTTCGTCCTTTTTGCTGGGTTCATCAAGCAGTATCTCCAGCTCGCGGCCGAGCTGCGCGGCGAGCACGGCCTGCGTCTGCCGGTCCTGCGCAGCGCTCAGGCGCGCGAGGCGCTCCTCCTTCACCGCGGCCGGCAGCTCCGCGCCGCCCCGGCGCGAGGCGAGCGTGCCCTCGCGCGGCGAGTACTTGAACATGAAGGCCGCGCTGAAGCCCTGCCGCTCCACGACGTCCAGGGTCGCCTGGAAGTCGGCCTCCGTCTCGCCCGGGTAGCCGACGATGATGTCCGTCGAGTAGAGCAGGTCCGGAATCTCGCGCCGCCCCTCGGCGAGGATGGCCTCGTACTCCTCGATGCGGTAGCGTCGGTTCATCGCTGACAGGATCGCGTTGCTGCCGGACTGGAAGGGCAGGTGGATGCCGGTGCCCACCTTGGGCAGGGCGCTGATGGCCGCGAACAGAGCGGGCGTCATGTCCGTCGGGTAGCTGGTCAGGAAGCGGATGCTCTGGATGCCCTCCACCGCGTGCAGCTTGGCGAGCAGGCCCGCGAAGTCGACGCCGGCGAAGGCGTAGCTGGAGATCGTCTGCCCGAGCAGGGTGACCTCGAAGGCGCCCCGCGCGGCGAGCAGCTCGACCTCCTCGACGATCTCGCGCCAGTCCTTGCTGCGCTCGCGGCCCCGCGTGTAGGGCACGATGCAGTAGGCGCAGAACTTGTCGCAGCCGTGCATGACGGCCACGAAGTGGGTGCCGCCGGGCGGCGCGCTCTTGGGCTTCGCCTGGTAGGTGACGAGGTCGTCGAAATCCGTGAAGTAGTTCGCGGCGTCCGGCCGCGGCGAGGCCTCGACCTGGGCGAGAATGCGCGGAAGCCGCTTGTACTGGAGCGGCCCGACGACGAAGTCGACACGGCTCCGCCCACGGCCGCCGCCAAACAGGGCCGGCCCCAGGCGCTGCGCCATGCAGCCGACGACGCCCAGCAGGAGGCGCTCGCGACGGCCCCGGCGCAGGCCGTCGAGCTGGCTGATGCGCCCGAGCACCCGCTGCTCGGCCTGATCCCGCACCGAGCAGGTGTTGATGATGATGAGGTCCGAGTCCTCCGGCCGCGCCACGGCCTCGAGCCCGGCCGCCTCCAGCACGCCCTCGATCACCTGGGAGTCGTAGGCGTTCATCTGGCAGCCGTAGGTCTCGATGTAGAAGCGGCGCGCCGCCCTCGCCTCGCCCATCCTGCTCCTTTCTCCGCCTAGACCGGCGCGCCGGCCCCCACCGCTTCCGCGCTGAGGAGCGGACCGGCGGTTCCCGTCACGCGGGCCGCCAGCAGCTCGCCGGCCGCCGCGCGCGCGCCCCGCAGGGCCACGCGCTGGTAGTTCTCGCTGGTGCCGATCCAGACGCCGCCCGCGCCCTGCTCCTCGGTGATCACGGCCAGGCGGCGCCCCCGCTGTCGCTCCCGGTAGGCGGCGCCCTTCTCCGCCAGCAGCTCGCGCAGGGCCCGTCCGCGCGCGGCCTTCTCCGCCGCCGTCCCGCCCCCCGGCAGGGCGGCTGCGGCCGTGCCCGGCCGCGGCGAGAAGGGAAAGACGTGCCCGTAGGCGAGCGGGAGCGAGGCCACGAAGTCCAACCCGCGCGCGAAGGCGGCCGCGTCCTCGCCCGGGTGGCCGACGATGAGGTCCGTGCCCAGGCAGGGATCGACCAGCTCCGCGCAGAGCGTCTCCGCCAGCGCGCGGTAGTGGGCCTGCCGGTAGGGCCGCTTCATCGCCCGCAGGACGCCGTCGTCGCCGCTTTGCAGCGACAGGTGGAAGTGCGGGCACAGCCGCGCCGGCTCGGCGCGGAAGAGGGCGCGCAGGGCCGGGCTCAGGTGCCGCGGCAGCAGGGAGCCGAGACGGAAGCGCAGGTCGCGGGTGCCGGCCAGCAGCTGCTCGAGCAGGGCCGCGAGATCGCGCGCCGCCCCGTCGGGATCGCGGTAGAAGCCGAGCTGGATGCCCGAGAGAACGACCTCCCGGTACCCGTGCTCGGCGAGCAGGCGCGCGCGCCCCAGGGTCTCGGCCGCGCCGCGGCTGCGGCTCGCGCCGCGCGCCCGCGGCACGATGCAGAAGCTGCAGCGCAGGTTGCAGCCGTCCTGGATCTTGAGGATGGCGCGGCCGCGCCCGTCCAGGCGGGTGATCGGGTCGTCCCCGACGCGCGCCGGGAAACTCTGCGCCTGCGGCGCCGCGCCCGCGAGCAGCGCGAGCAACTCGCCCTTGCGGCGATTGCCGACGACCAGGTCCACGCCCGGCAGCGCCGCGCCGCCGGCCGGGTCGACCTCGGCCAGGCAACCCGTGAGGAGCACCCGTCCCTGCGCGCTGGCCCGGCGCGCGCGGGCGACGAGGCGGCGCAGATCGGCGTCGGCGCCGGCCGTCACCGTGCAGGAGTTGATGACCGTGAGATCGGCCGGCTCGCCGAAGCGCACGAGCTCCCAGCCCTGGGCGAGGAAGCGCTCCAGGAGCACCTGGGTGTCGTACTGGTTCACCTTGCAGCCCTGCGTGACCAGGGCCACGCGTCCGGGACCGCCAAGCGGAGTCGCCACGCGCACCACCAGTCGGTTAAGGCGAAGGGGAGGCCCGGCTCTCCGACCTCCCCTCGCCACGATCGATCCCGGCGGGGGCCGCGCCGCGGCCCCCGCCCGAGGCAAGCGCGACTAGGCGTCGCCCTCCGGCAGCTCGTCGAGGCCGGCGGCGAGGTCGCCCTCGTCCATGTCCATCCCCTCCTCCTCGGGCTTCTTCTCGCGCGCCGTGAAGCGGGGCTTGCCGTACTTGTCCATGTACTCCTTGTGCGCCTCGCCCCCCTCTTCGCGCAGGCGGTCGCCCACGGAGAGGACGATGCGCCGGCCCTCGTGGTCGACCTTGATCACCTTGGCGGGGATCAGGTCGTCCTCGGCGAAGTGGAGCTCGGGCTGCTTGATGTTGCGGTCGCCGAGGTGGCTGACGGGGATGAAGCCCTCGACGCCGTCCTCGACCTCCACCACCACGCCCCGCTCCAGCGGGCGCACGACCTTCGCCTCGACGAAGGTGCCCTCGACGTACTTCGTGCTCAGCTCGAGCCAGGGATCCGGGGTCAGCTGCTTGACGCCCAGGCTGATGCGACGGATATCCTTGTCGATCGCCAGGATGACGACCTCGATGTCGTCGCCCTTGGCCAGCATCTCGCGCGGGTGGCGGATGCGCCGCGTCCAGCTCATGTCGCTGATGTGCACGAGGCCGTCGATGCCCTCCTCCAGCTCCACGAAGGCGCCGAAGTTCGTCAGATTCCGCACCTTGCCGGGCACGATCGAGCCGATCGGGTACTTGTCGTCCAGCGTGTCCCAGGGATCGGGCTCGGTCTGCTTGAGGCCGAGGCTGATCTTCTCGTTCTCGCGGTCGACGGCGAGGACCTTCGCCTCCACCTCCTGGCCGATGCTCACGATCTTGCTCGGGTGCTTGACGTGGCGGGTCCAGCTCATCTCGCTGATGTGGATGAGGCCCTCGACGCCCTTCTCGAGCTCGACGAAGGCGCCGTAGTCCGTGATCGAGACGACCTTGCCCTTGACCACCGATTCGACGGGGAACTTCGCCTCGACGTTGTCCCAGGGGTAGGGCGTCAGCTGCTTCAGGCCCAGGCTGATGCGCTCGCGCTCGAGGTCGATGTCCAGCACCTTGACCTCGATCTCGGTGCCGATCGCGACCAGCTCGCTCGGGTGGCTGATGCGGCCCCAGCTCATGTCGGTCAGGTGGAGCAGGCCGTCGATGCCGCCCAGGTCCACGAAGGCCCCGAAGTCGGTGATGTTCTTGACGGTGCCGCGCCGCACCTGGCCCTTGGCCAGCTCCTGGATGATCTGGGCCTTGAGGCGGTTGCGCTCCTCCTCGAGGACCGTGCGGCGGCTGACCACGATGTTGCGGCGCCGCTTGTTGAGCTTGATGATCTTGAAGGCGAAGCTCTGGCCGATGAGGGCCTCCAGGTCCGGCACCTGGCGCAGGGCGACCTGGCTGCCGGGCAGGAAGGCGTCCACGCCGAGGAAGCGCACGACGAGGCCGCCCTTGATGCGGCGGTCGACGGTGCCCTCCATGATGTTGCCGGTGTCGTAGGCGTCCTTGATCGTGTCCCAGACCTTGAGGAAGTCGGCCTTCTCCTTGGAGAGCACGACCAGGCCGTCCTGGTCCTCCAGGCTCTCGAGGAAGACGTCCACCTCGTCGCCGACCTTGATCGGCTGGCTGCCGAACTCCGCGCGCGGAATGTAACCCTCGCTCTTGAAGCCGACGTTGATCTGCACCTCGTTCTCGCCGATGTGCAGGATGCTGCCGCGGACGATCTCGCCCTCCTTGATCTCCTTGAGGGTCTGCTCGTACTGGAGCATCTGCTCCTCGAAGCTGACCTCGCGGCGGATCGCGCTCTTGCCGACGCCCAGCTCCTCGACCTCCAGGCCGAGACGGGCGTTCAGTCGCCGGTCCTTGCGCGTCGCCTCGCCGGCCGACGCGGTGTCGCTCTCACCCCCCTTCTTGCTGATTTCGGAGCTCGCCTGGTGCTCGCCAGGGCCCGTGGGGGTCGAGTGCGTGAAGTCCATGGACGCGTTTCCTCCTCAGGGTGATGGTCGCGCCGCCCGGCGATGGCGCCGGGCAACCCGTTGACAGTAGGTCACAAGGCCCTGAAATGCAAGGGGCTCAGGGGCCGCCCGCCTCGCGCTGGAGGCCGGCGATCTCGGCCATGACGCCCTCGCCGAAGGCGTCCAGGAGCGCCCGGCCGCCGAGCCCGCGCGCGGCCAGGGGGGCGATGTGCAGGGGGCGCCCGATCCAGACCTCGATGCGGCTGTGGCGCCGCAGCGCGGCGCGCGGGCGCGCCGTCCCCTTGATGAAGAGCGGCAGCACGGGCGCGCCGCTCTCCTCGGCGAGGAGCCCGAGCCCGAACTTCGCGCGACCGAGGTGGCCCACCGGCTTGCGCGTGCCCTCCGGAAAGAAGAGCACGACGCCGCCCGCCTCGAGCCGCTGGCGCAGGCTGTCGAAACAGGCGCGATCGAAGGTGCCGCGCCGGATCGGCACGGCGCCGAAGGCGCGAATCAGGGCCCCGAAGAGCGCGGGCCGGAAGAGCTCCCGCTTGGCGACGAAGTTGACCGGCCGCGGCACCGCGCTGCCCGCCACCAGCGGGTCGAGCCCGGCGATGTGGTTCGCGGCCACGAGCAGCGGGCCGCGCAGGCGCGCCCGCTCGGCGTGGCGGATGCGGAATCCGAAGAGCAGGCCGAAGACGGCGCGCAGGGCGTGCCAGACGACGAAGTAGTGCGGCCGCATGCGCGGCGCCGGCAGGGCGCGGGTGTCGGCGGTGTAGAGCAGTTCCTCCGGAGAGATCAGGGGCGCCGGCCAGCGCGCCTCGGCCAGGCGCGCGATCTCCGCGACGAGCTCGGCGACGCCCAGACGGCTGTTGTCCAGCACCACGGCGTCCGGCGGTCGCACGAGCGGCGAGTGGCTGCGCTCGCTGTCCAGACGGTCGCGCCGCGCGAGCTCCGCCTCCACCTGCGCCGCATCCACGGCGCGCCCCTGGCCCCGGAAGTCCCCCGCCCGCCGCTGCGCCCGCAGCGGCGCCGGCGCGTCGAGGAAGAGCTTCAGCTCGGCCTGCGGGAAGACGACGCTGCCCATGTCGCGGCCCTCGGCGATGCAGTCGCGGCCCTCGGCGAAGCGGCGCTGCACCTGGACGAGATGCGCGCGCAGGGCCGGCAGGGCGCTGAAGGCGCTCACGGCCGCCGTCACCGCCGCGCCGCGGATCTCCTCGCTGACGTCCTCGCCGCCGAGGAAGAGCCGCACGACGCCCTTCCGGTAGCGGTAGCGCACGGCGAGGCCGGCGAGGAAGGCGTCCAGCGCGGGCCCCTCGGCGGGAGGGAGTCCCGCGCGCAGCGCGGCGAGGGTCGCCGTCCGGTAGAGCGCGCCGCTGTCGAGGTAGTCCAGTCCCAGGGCTTCGGCCACCGCCCGGGCGACGGTGCTCTTGCCGCTGGCGGCGGGGCCATCGATGGTGATCAGCATGCCGCCTCGTCCGCGTCCGCCTCCGGCTCGTCCTGCTCGCGGCTGAGGGCGCCGTCGCTGAAGCGGCGGAGGAGGCCGGGGAACTCGGGGAAGCTCGTCGCCACGCAGGCCGTGTCCCGCACGCGGCTCTCGCCGCGGCTGACCAGACCGAGCACGGCCGCCGCCATCGCGAGGCGGTGGTCGCCGCCGGAGTCGATCTCGGCCCCGCGCAGAGCGCCCCCGCCCGCGACCACGAGATCGTCGCCCTCCACGCGCGCACTCGCCCCGAAGGCCGTCAGGAGGGCGGCCGTCGCGGCCAGACGGTCGCTCTCCTTCACCCGCAGCTCGGCGAGCCCGCGCAAGCGGCTCTCCCCCGTCGCCCGCGCGGCGAGCACGGCGAGGAGGGGAATCTCGTCGATCAGGCGGGGCAGCTCCTCCGGTTGGATCTCCGTCGCGCGCAGGCTGGAGTGCTGCGCGAGCAGATCCGCCACCGGCTCGCCGCCCTCCTCGCGCGGATGGTAGAGCGCGAAACGGGCCCCCATGCGCTGGAGGACGTCGAGGAAGCCCGTGCGCGTCGGGTTGACGCCCAGGTTCTTGACGAGCACGCTGCCGCCCTCGACCAGCAGCGCCGCCGCGATCAGGAAGGCCGCGCTCGAGAGGTCCCCTGGCACGCGCAGGTCGACGCAGCGCAGGGACTGCGGGCCCGCCAGGTGCAGGACGCCCTCGCCGTCGCGCCCCAGCCGGGCGCCCATGCGCGCGAGCAGGCGCTCGCTGTGGTCGCGGCTGAGCTGCGGCTCGCGGTAGGTCGAAGGCCCCGTCGCCTGCAGGGCGGCGAGCAGGAAGGCGCTCTTCACCTGCGCGCTGGCGACCGGGCTCGTCCAGACGCAGCCCTTGAGCGGGGCGCCGCGCAGCGTGAGGGGCGCCGTGCCCTCCGGGCTGAGCGTGAGCGCGGCGCCGAGCGCCGCGAGCGGCGCCTGGACGCGCGCCATCGGCCGGCGCCGCAGGGAGGCATCTCCGTCCAGCGTGACGCTGAAGTCCTGCGCGGCGAGCAGGCCGCAGGCCAGGCGCAGGGTGGTGCCGGAGTTGCCCGCATCCAGGGTCACCCCCGGGGCGCGGAAGCGTCCACCGCGGCCGAACAGGCGCCAGCTCGTGCGCTCCTCCCCCGCCACCGGCTCGATGCGCGCGCCGATCGCCTCGGCGATGGCACGGCTGCGGGCGCAGTCGGCGCCGGCGTTGGCGCCGCGCACGCGGGACTCGCCCTCGCCGAGGGCGCCGAAGAGGAAGGCCCGATGCGTGATCGACTTGTCGCCCGCAGCGACCCAGCGGCCGCGCAGCTTCTTCGCCGGTCGGATCAGGTAGCTCACGCGAACGCCCGATCCCCGCTCAACGCGCCGGGCGCTGCGCGAGCAGATCGCCCAGTGCCTCGATGAGGCGGCGGTTCTCCGCCGCGAGCCCGACGCTGATGCGCACGGCGTTCACCGCGCTGGCGAAGCTGCCCATCGGCCTGACGATGACACCCTGCTCGAGCAGCCGCTCGTAGGCAAGATTGGCGTCGATCGGCAGGAAGGCCATCACGAAGTTGGTCTGGCTGGGCAGCACGCGGCAGCCGAGGGCCGCGAGCTGCTCGCCCAGGTACTGCCGGCCCGCGCTGTTCTCCGCCTTGATGCGGCGCACGCGCTCGCTCTCGCCCAGAGCGGTCAGGGCCGCCACCTGCGAGAGCGAGTTCACGTTGAAGGGGGGCCGTCCGCGCTCGAGCACGGGCAGCAGCTGCGGGTGCGCGACGCAATAGCCCACGCGCAGGCCGGCCAGCGAGTGGATCTTGCTGAAGGTGCGCAGGACGACGAGGTTCGGGTGCTTGACCTGCCAATCCAGGGTCTGCGGGTAGTCCCGCGCGTCGACGTACTCGTAGTAGGCTTCGTCGACCACCACGAGCACCGACTCCGGGACGCGGTCCAGGAAGTCGTGCAACTCGTCGGCGCGCGTGTAGGTGCCGGTGG